>JAPLDE010000101.1 GCA_026391855.1 Bacteroidota bacterium
AGTCCTCTCATGTCGGGAAACTCCTCTGTACCGGTATTCTCCAGCCAGCGACGGTTCGAAAAAGTATATTCCAGTTTATTCCGGTAGAATCTTTCCTGCGGAGAAGTCTTAATCGGTTGAATTGATGGAAACTGAAACTTCCCGATCCGCTCAAAAGCATCGGTGACCTGCTTTTGCTTGTAGAACAGCTGATCCCCATAATTCATGTTTTGCCAGCGGCAGCCTCCGCAAAGACCATAATGTTCACAGAATGGTTCAACCCGTTTGGAGGAATATTCATGAAATTTGACCGCCTTTCCCTCCATGAAATTTTTCTTCTTTCTATATACCTGGATATCAACAACATCACCGGGAACAACGAAAGGAACAAACACAACCAGTTCCCCTACCCTGGCTACCGCCTTCCCCTCCGATCCGGCATCCAATATCCTCACTCCTTCCAGTAAAGGCAACGGTTTTTTGTATTTTGGCATGTAATTTTATCTTTGTTGCAAATCAAGCCGTTAGATCAGGGTTCAAAGGTAAGCTCTTTTCAAAATAACCACTGTCTGATTAATTTTCAACCATGCCAATACCTTCTTCAAACCTCACCGGTATTATCTCCAACTAAATTTCCCTGATCCCTGATCCCTGTTCCCTGTTCCCTGTTCCCTGATCCCTGATCCCCGTTCCCCGCTCCCCGCTCCCCCTCTTCCCTCACTCCCCCTCACTCTTCCTTTCCGCAAAATGCTTCGAGTCCCCCCATTCGCTATACCCGATCTCCGCTCCCGCCATATGAATCCGCGCTTCGAGGCAACCCTGGCATTCTGCTGCCTCCTCATTAATACAGGGCTTATCCTGGTACAACAGATAATTTTCACGGTACTTTACAGGGGTCAGGTTAGGCATTAATACATTCGACCCGACCATAATGGCTTTCTCCCGTCCCTGGGGATCAATGGTTTGCATGGCTGTTGTTGCGGCAATGTTGATGTTCTTCATCATGATGCGCAACAAGGCGACCATCTTGAGTGAGAGATTGAATCTTTCAATCCGTGGTAAAAGCAGATGGCGATATTGGTACAACGGGGTATCATGATGTTCAATATAGGGTCCCATGCCGGCCATATCAATATCCATCTCTTTAAAAAAAAGAAGATCATCCGCCAGGTCAGCCGTCGTTTGAAAGGGAAGACCGATCATTACACCCGTACCAACCTGGTAACCAAGCCTTTTCAGCATCCTAAGCGCTTCCAGCCGACGATGATAATCATGAGTAATGTTATCAGGATGAAGTTTTTTATACAGGTCAGGATTAGAAACCTCAATCCTGAGCAGGTAGCGATGAGCCCCTGCTTCATACCAGCGTTTATAGGTATCCTCCGGTTGCTCTCCCATGGAAAGGGTAATATGTAACTCATTATCAGTAGCTTGGTGTATTTTATGCAGGAGCTTCTCAATCCGGAGGGCAAACTTCTTTGAACTTCGTTCCCCGGATTGGATGACGATGGAGGCAAAACGGTTTTCGAACGCAAAACGGGCAGCTTCTGTCACCTCCCTGTCGGTAAGCTCATAACGCTGAATAGAAGTATTCCCTGCCCTGACCCCACAATAAAAACAATTTTTAACACAACGGTTCGAGAATTCCACCAAACCCCTGAAATACACCTTGTTACCAACAAACTCCTTTTTAACCGCTGCTGCTCTGTTATAAATAAACTGGCGGTCGGTTTCATCCGCTTCAAGTAAGGTGATCAGGTCCTCCCGGGAAAAGTCCTCCTGGGTCAGGATACTTTCAATCGTAGTCATAGCAAACGCTCAGTATTATTAATAAATTAGTGGTCACAAAGGTAATGCATTATTTTTTACTCATATTTTATGCAAAAAGTTCTGACAATCAACCAGATACGACAGGCCGACACCTATACTATTGATCACGAACCCATCAGCTCTGCAGCACTGATGGAAAGAGCGGCAACCCGCTGTTATGAATGGATTGCTGAAAGGGTTGTTTCTCCTGCCAGGATCATGGTATTTTGCGGAATGGGGAACAACGGCGGCGATGGACTGGTCATTGCCCGTCGCCTGGCTGAAAAAGGGATAAAGGTTGAAGTAATTATTGTCAGGCATACCGACCGTCCTTCCGAAGATCACATCATCAATCTTACCTTGCTTGAGCAGCAGGCAAAAGCGAAGATCACCCGGCTGGTGACCATCGCTGATTTCCCTTACCTGAAACCCGGGGATGTGATCATCGATGCGTTACTGGGTTCAGGAATCAGCAAAGCTGTTACCGGTTTTCTGGGAGAGGTTATCCGGAAGATCAACCAGTCGGATCTTCAGATCATTGCAATTGACGTTCCTTCAGGTTTGTTTTGTGACGAACCTTCCGACCCTAAAAGCCAGACCATTATCTGCGCCAGCCAGACCCTGACTTTCGAGGTTCCGAGGCTTGCCTTCCTCTTTCCTGAAAATCATGTGTTTACCGGAGAATGGACCCTTATTCCCATCGGGTTGAATGCAGATTTTATCGACAGGATACAAACTACTCACTTCCTTACAGAAATGCCTGACATTCAGGCTATTCTGAAACCACGATCAAAATTTGCGCATAAAGGGAATTTTGGTCATGGATTATTGATTGCAGGCAGTTACGGTAAAATGGGAGCGGCTATCCTGGGAACCACGGCAGCTTTGCGCAGTGGTGCCGGATTGGTGACCACGCATATTCCCCGGAAAGGATATGACATTCTTCAGACGGCTGTTCCGGAAGGAATGGCCAGTATCGACCCATCGGAAAACTGCTGGAGCGCGATCATTGATGTTACCAGCTACGACGCCATTGCAGCAGGGCCCGGCATCGGAACCTCCCCTGAAACCTCTACTGCCCTTAAAGTGCTGATCCAGAACTCCCCCGGTCCACTTATATTGGATGCCGATGCATTAAACATCCTGGGAGAAAACAAGACCTGGCTTTCATTCCTGCCAAAGAAAAGCATTCTCACACCACACATGAAAGAATTCGAAAGGCTGGCCGGAAAAACCACCAACAGCTTCGATAGAAATAAAGTCCAGCGGGAGTTTTCAATGAAATACCATTGCTATGTTATTCTGAAAGGGGCTTTTACCTGTATCAGCTTCCCCGACGGGAGGTGTTTTTTCAACCCGACAGGTAACCCCGGAATGGCCACCGGAGGCAGTGGTGACGTACTCACCGGCATACTTCTCGGTATACTCTCACAAGGATATCATCCATCGGAGGTATGCCTGCTGGGAACTTATCTTCACGGGTTGGCCGGCGACCTGGTGGCAGAAAACACATGTGAAGAATCCCTGATCGCCGGGGACCTGGTGGAAGCCCTGCCCAATGCTTTTCAAGAGATCCTGTCTGCCTGATCCCTTTTCGCATATTTTCCAAAATTGAGACATATTGTCCTTTTATTGGGACAAATCAATGCCCGGGTAACCATTTTTTTTCCTGAACGTAAGATTTTATCTATAAATGTTATTACCTTTATTACTAGAAACGTTAACCTCATATTGCTTATGGAAGCATGAAACCCTGGCAAACTATCTTCCTGGTAATAAGTATTTCTCTCCAAATTTGGGAAGGAAAAGCATTTTCTCAGACTTCACCGCTGAGGGTAAACACCATGCCTTCATACTCGGTTAACGAAAGAGAAGGGAATGTCGCCTTGTGTGAACCTATCATTATCTGGGGAAGTGCTTTTGGAGGAACACCCCCTTACTCTTTTACCTTAAAGGTTGACGGAGTACCGGTTACATTAAATGACAGTATTTCTGATAACCAGGCCTATGCCTATCATCATTATGTCGGCAGCCTCCATCAGTTTACCTTGCTTGGCTTACGGATTGTCAGGATGGAGGTAACCGATGCCGCCGGGAATACCGGGTTCAGTGAATCCCTCATCAAGGTATGGGACGATCCCATCCCACCCATCAGGGTAGCCATGAGGGTTGAAAAAGCGTTGCTTTATCTGTATAAAACCGCCTGGAAGGATAATAATGACCCGAAAAATATTTACTGGTTCTGTAATGCCAACCTGATGTATGACTATGCTTCCACCGCCTGTACCGTAATGGCCTATGAGGAAGCAGGGCACCTGGACAAGAACAACCCGTATATCGATCCATATGCCGATCTGGTTAAAAAAGGGCTGCATTATATTCTGACCCGGGCACCCGGTCAGCTGACCATCACCAATCATCCGGATGGTGCGCACGGAACACCTGTTTCAGATGTTTTTCAGGGAGGTGGCCTTTCAGGAAGTGCCGGCCAGGGAAAAGGCTCATTCCTGATCAATTATATTCAAAAGCCAACCTACGCCAATAGCCTGGGATTGATGGCCTTATCCATGTCGAGGGCCAATGAAACCGAAGCAGCCGCTTCTATTGTTGAAGATGGATTCTTTGCCGGCTGGACCTTTCTGGACCTGATGAAGGATGCACTCGACCTGTTGTACTGGGGTCAGGGTGATTTTGCCACCAGGGGTGCATGGCGTTATTATATCCAGCAATGCGGTGAAGATTATGACGGCTCAACAGAACAATGGCCGGTCCTGGTGATGAAAGCAGCCAAGGATCGCTGGAACATCCAGCCTCCTGTGTGGGTGCTTGAAAATGTCAGTCATGCTTACCTGGACTTCCTTATTCAACCAAACGGAGCCTGCAATTATGATTCAGTCGGACGGGCTAACGCGGGTAAAACAGGAGGATTTCTGATTTTCTGCTCACTCTTCCCGGCAGGAATGACCCAGGCAGTAGTCGATTCGTCTGTTAGTTACATCAAGGCTAAGTATTTGTGGTGTGGTCCTGAAGTATGTATTGAAGGAGGTTCGCTGGGCTGGGCAGGAAATTTCTATGCCATGTATGGCATAATGAAAGGATTAACAACTCAAAATATTGATTATCTGGATGTTCCGGGAGTCGGCCTGCGCGATTGGTACAAAGACATGGTGGCCTGGCTTACCGGTCAGCAGATATATTCTCTTCCATCCGGGTTTTGCGACATGCCAGGCTTCAGGACCCTGGATAACAACTACGGACAGGAGGAGAACGGTTCCTGGAGAAACGACGGCTGCCTGGGATGTGTTGCCATTTCCACAGCCCATGCCATTCTCATCCTGTTAAGAAGTGTTACCTATCTCCCTCCTGTTGCTGTTATCGATCCCCCGCTCTGCTCTTCCATCATCATCGATTGTGATACCATCCCGCCCCCGGTGAATAATTGTTTTCCAATCGATTCTTCCTTCCGGCTCAGCGGAATGATGTCTTATCACATGGGTGCTCCTAACTACAATATTGTCAACTATTTATGGGCAATTGACCCACCCCAGGGTTACGACTGGCAAACCGCTACCATTACCGGGCCCCACCCGCTCTTCCCCGGTTTTACAACATCCGGCAAACATACCATCTGTCTCAGGGTTGAAGATGACCATATCCCTCCTCTTTATGACATTGAATGCATCGATATATGGGTTTGCGGACCTTTCGTGATCCCCGCCCCTATTGCCAAAGCCATTCCCGACTCACTGATGCCCTGCTATACAGCTCAACCCACTGTACCTATCACCCTCGACGGCAGTGAATCATATATTCCACCCAATTGCGAGGAAAGGATCTACCTCTGGGATTATAATGGTGATAATCATTTTGATACTGCCGTCAACGGTTCTCCTTATCTGACGGTTACCTATAACCAGATCGGGAACCTGGAGGTAGGCCTCATCGTTCTTTGCATCCATAACGGCGATACTGTGATGAGTTGTTCCGATTACGCCTGCCTGTGGGTGTCTTCAAACGATCTTTTTGTGGAATCCGTTTCATCTCCCTGTGTGCGAAGAGGCCAGGACTCGGTAACCCTCCACTTTTCCTTTGGCAACCATACGCTTTCTGAGAATATCTTCAACAATGTGCTGGTCAGGCTTTACCAGGGAAACCCCACAACATCAGGCGTTTACTTCGGGTATTCAACCATTATTAACGCTTTCCTTCCCGGTACTTACGAAGACTGGACCGTAACGATACCTTATTCTCCCTCAATGGATTCGGTATGGGTATGGATCGACCCTCATAACGAAATCCCTGAATGGAACGAAAGCAATAACCTGGGTATGGCCAGCCTTGCCTTATATGGATACAACGATACCATCTTTATCCTTGAAGACCAGGACACCCTCATCAATGTAGTAACCAATGATTTCCCGGATAATTTCTCTTATTCATACCTGGTGGGGCTTGCTGCCTTTCCGGCGAATGGTTTTGCCTTTCCTACCGGCAGTGACGGAAATCCCATGTATTATCAGCCCAACCTGAACTTTAACGGCGTTGACAGTCTTTTATACCTGCTGAGGATCTTCAACCTAAATGGAAACCTTCATTGCGACGACACCATCAAAGTTATCATATACGTTATTCCTGTTGATGATCCGCCTTACCTGGACCTGCCGGATATCAGTATGTGCCAGAATGACACAACAATTATTCAACTTACTGATTATCAGGTATACCATGATCCGGACAACCCTATTACCCAGGTTACGTTCTCAGCTGGTTTTTTAACATTGTCGCCCGATACCAGCCAGGTACACATCAGTTTCCCGCCTCAGGGAATCCAACTCTCTTCTGATTTTATGGATAATGTAAGCCGGACATTCCAGGTTCTCATTACAGCAACGGATGATGGTGGTGAGGCCACCACAGATACCATCACCCTTACACTTCACCCGACTCCCTGGGTGAAAATCCCGGATACTTCATTCTGCAAAGGCTATGTTGTCGTATTGAATGCAGGAAATCCGGGGGCCGTTTTTCATTGGTCGAACGGGCAAAGCACCCAGAATATGCCTGTTGCCGAACAGGGAACCTATTCGGTTACCGTTACTAACTCCTTTGGATGCTCCGCTGTTGATCAGTCCGTCATATCCGAAAGACCTTCACCCCAGGTCGTGCTTACTCCGGGAGGCTCCTTTGTTTGTTCCGGGGATCCGGTCACTATCACTGCCCAGAGTCTTGTTCAGCCTTCTCAAACCACCTATTTCTGGACACCCGGCAACTTTACCGGTGATTCTGTTACCGTAAATCCGCTGAGTTCATCCTGGTATTATGTTTTATCCACCCTCCAGGGTTGTCATTCTTACGATTCAACATTTATCGAAGTCCGCAACGGTCCTTCCATTTACTTTAACCAGGACCTCTTCACGATTTGTCCCGGGGACTCCATGGTGGTGCAGGTCTTTGCCGATGCATCCTGTGTTTCACCTTCCTACATCTGGAGCAATGGTTATACGGCCAACCCGATGTTCTTCTATCCGGCCGCTACAGGATACTACTCGGTAACCGTAACCTGTGAATCGGGTTGTTCAAAGGTTGATTCCGTTGAAGTTCAGTTTGGATTGCATCCCTCCATCGATCCCATCTCACCCAAAGCCATTTGCTATGGTGACACCCTGCATTTCACCGCTGATGTAACTCCGCCAGGTCTGGCCAATCTTTGTCTGTATGAATGGAGTAACGGAGATGTAGGTCGTACCCTGGAAGTATCACCTGTTTACCTGACCTCTTATGTCCTGACTGCTTCCTATATGTGTTGTAAAGATGTAGCCGAACTGACAGTCAATGTGCTTCCGGTTCCTTATGTCTGGCTTCCCGATTATTATTGGCTTGAGCCCGGTGAAAGCATCCGCCTGGATGCCGGTCCAAATATGTCAAAATATTTATGGTCAACCAATTGGACCGAACGTTTTCTTGAGGTGGTGGATACCGGGAAATACTGGGTAGAGGTGTTCAATAATCTCTGCGCCAACTCAGATACCACCTATGTGTACCATTACCCCATTGTCTTTGTTCCCAATGCCTTTACTCCCAATGGAGACGGTACAAATGACATTTTCTATGCCTATTGTGCCGAGACGATCCAATACCATATGTGGCTCTTTAACCGATGGGGTGAAATTATCTTCGAGTCGGTTGATATTAATGAGGGATGGGACGGCAATTATGAAAAAAGTGCAGCTCCCGTTGACGTATATACCTGGGTTGTGGAATACGTTTATACTACCCCAGGTCCATATTATCTTCAGAAAGAGGGAGTAAAACGGGGGATGGTTGTTCTGATCCGTTAGGTCCCGACTCCAGCAGGTCTATCTCCAGCCGCAGGTTGTCGATGATAAAATTCTGCCGCTCCGGTGTATTTTTCCCCATGTAAAAAGACAGAATATCAGGGATCGACAGCTCTTTTTTCATGATCACGGGATCCAGGCGGATGGAAGGCCCGATAAAATGCGTGAATTCATCCGGAGATATCTCACCCAGCCCTTTAAAACGGGTGATCTCAGGTTTTCCTCCCAGTTCCTCAACAGCACTTTGCCTTTCCTCCTCATTGTAACAATAGAATGTATTTTGCTTGTTCCTCACCCTGAACAACGGGGTTTGAAGAATATACAAATGGCTCGATTTCACCAGGTCGGGGAAAAACTGCAGAAAAAAGGTCAGCACCAGCAGCCTGATATGCATCCCGTCAACATCCGCATCGGTAGCTATCACTATGTTATTGTACCTCAGGTTCTCCAGATCTTCTTCTACGTTCAGCGCCGCATGCAGCAGGTTAAATTCTTCATTTTCATAAACCACTTTCTTTTTCTGCCCGTAACAGTTCAGGGGTTTTCCCTTCAGGCTGAAGACCGCCTGGGTGTTCACATCCCTTGATTTAGTGATACTCCCGCTGGCCGAGTCTCCTTCGGTGATGAAAAGCGTGGTCTCAAACCTGCGTTCGTGGTTTTCATTATAGTGAATACGGCAATCCCTGAGCTTACGGTTATGAAGACTGACCTTTTTAACACTGTCCTTAGCCAGTTTCTTAATATTGGCCAGGTCTTTTCTTTCTTTTTCCGACTGAAGGATCTTCTTATAAAGGATTTCTGCTGTTTCCTGGTTGATATGCAGGTAGTTATCGAGATTTCGCTTAATAATTTCCGTCATATAATTCCGGATGGTCTGGCCCTCGGGGGCAATATGCTGGCTACCCAGCTTGGTTTTGGTCTGCGACTCGAAAACCGGTTCCACTATCTTGATGCTCAGGGCTGCAACAATGGAGGCCCTGATATCTCCCGGGTCAAATTCCTTTTTGTAAAACTCCCGGACCGTCTTCACAATGGCTTCCCGGAAAACAGCCTGGTGAGTCCCTCCCTGTGTAGTGTGCTGACCATTCACAAAGGAATAATATTCCTCTCCGTAGCTCTTTTCACTGTGGGTAAAGGCAAACTCAAAATCCCCGTCCCTGACATGGATGATGGGATAAAGAATGGGACCGTCGATGTTGGTTTCCAGAAGATCCATCAGCCCGTTCTTGGAGAAAAAACGCTGACCGTTGAAAATAATGGTCAACCCGGTG
>JAPLDE010000127.1 GCA_026391855.1 Bacteroidota bacterium
TCTTGTAGATCATTTCCCTTACCAGTTCTGATTGCTCGGTCGATTCGTTGTTAACCCCCTTCGCTTTCAGATCGTACTGCCTGAGTATGGAGATAACAGATACTACTTTTGCCGATGAAAAATTACCGGCAGCTTTCTGGTAGTCCTGCACAAAAAAAGGATTAATCCCCAGGGCTGATGCAACAGCCGTTTTACTCTTGTCGGCCAGGCTGTGATAGATCAATATCTTTGAAAAAAGTGAATAGATGATGGGAATGAGCTTCAGGATTGGATTTTCCTTTGGATTGGCCGACATGTAAAAAGCGATCTGGTTTGCCCTGAAAATATTCTTGTCACCTATCGCCTTTTGTAACTCAAACACATTGAAATCTTTGCTGATCCCGACAAATTGTTCAATATGAACGGAGTTTATGGTTGTGCCTGACGGAAGATTGACAAAAAGCTTTTCCACTTCGTGAACCAGCCTGCTCAGGTCAGACCCCACATGATCGGTCAGCATCATGGCCGCCTGGGGATTGAGGGAATATCCTTTTTTTTGTGTATATTGTGTTATCCACTCAGGTATCTGGTTGTCATACAGCTTTTTAGATTCAAAAAAAACGGCTTTGCTATCCAATAATTTTGCGAAACCTTTCCGCTTGTCAATCTTTTTATGTTTGTAAGCCAGCACTAGAATGGTGGAGGGAACCGGTTTCCCGATGTATTTCGACAGTTCCTCAATATTTTTTATTTCCTGGGCTTCTTTTACTATAATTACCTGGTAATCAGCAAACATCGGGAAACGTTTGGCCAGTACCAACAGGTTTTCCACATTGATATCCGACCCGTAAATGGTGCTCTGGTTAAATTCCCTTTCAGCAGGATCAAGGATACCCTGCTCCAGTGCGTCCGTCAGCTTGTCAATAAAATAAGGCTCATCACCGGTAAGGAAATAAACCGGAGAAAAGATCTTTTTCTCAATATCCTTCAATATCTTTTCGTAGGACATTTTGCAGCAGTAATAACTAGAATTTCAGATGTTTGACTGTCAGGCCGTTATTGACAAGCTGAAGCAATGAGTCGATACCGATCTCCAGGTGAATATCAATGTACTTGGCACTGACCCTTTTGTCGCTGGCAGCTGTTTTAATACCTGTTGATATCATAGGTTGATCAGTGACCAGCAGCAAGGCACCCGTCGGTATCTGGTTGGCAAAGCCTACAATAAAAATGGTGGCAGTTTCCAGATCAATGGCCATACAACGCATCTGGCGGAGCGATTCTTTAAACACCTCGTCATATTCCCAAACCCGCCGGTTGGTAGTATAAACCGTACCCGTCCAGTAGTCGCGTGAATGCTCCCTGATGGTAGTTGAAATAGCTTTCTGGAGGCTGAATGCCGGCAGGGCCGGAATTTCAGGCGGGAAATAATCATTGGAGGTTCCATCTCCCCGGATGGCAGCAATCGGCAGGATCAGGTCACCCAACTTATTGATCTTCTTCAGTCCTCCGCACTTCCCGAGAAATAAAACTGCTTTCGGATGAATGGCGCTGAGCAGGTCGATAATTGTTGCTGCGTTGGCGCTACCCATCCCAAAATTGATCATGGAAATATTCTGCCAGGTTGCCGATGGCATAGGTCTGTCGTGTCCTTTTATAGGAACTTCCTTCCACTTGGCAAAAAGCTCAAGATAGGCGCTGAAATTTGTCAGCAATATATACTCTCCGAACTCATTCAGTGCCTGGCCCGTATACCTGGGCAGCCAGTTCTCCACTATTTCCTTCTTAGTCTTCATCCATTTCTCTTTTGCCTGGCAAAAGTAATCTTTTTAAAGGGATTTTTATGAAGATGGACAATGGAGAAACTGAATGTATACGATCAGGGGGAATGTTATTCACGTACTTTACCCAGACCAGGCTAAATCTTTGCTCTTGAAGGGTGCTGCCTGGTATCAAATAGTGAAAGCAACACAAGACACTCATCCTCAATAGTATAATAAATTGTAAGGTGTTTTGAGACAACGCAACGATGAACTTTCTCCTTTTTCATTGAAAGGGGATATGCTTCCGGAAATGTTGACAAAATATGAAGTTGCTTTTCCAGCTTCTGAAAGAATCTTTTTATTTCTTTTGATTTCCAGTTGGATTCCAGGTAAACAATGATACTCTCCAGATTTATTGTGGCTTCATCTGTCCACCTAATCTTCAAGCCACTTTTCATATCTTTTTCTTATCTGGTCGTGAGAATAGACTTTACCAAGCTGAAGATCATGAAGTCCCCTGTTTATTGATTCTTTCTCTTCCTGAGTAATTTGATCCAACCAATCCTTCCCGGAAGAATGAGGAATATCAATAATTCTCTTAATTATATCAATGAGGTCATTGTCCTGTATCTCACAGATTCTTTGAATAATATCCAATTTTTCAGCGGAAATGTTCATTTTAAATAAGGCTTATAACAAAGATACAAAACTTTATCACTGGGTAGAACGGTGACACTCATTCAGGGTGTGAAACCTAAGGTCTGACAGAATAACATAATGAGCAAGATACCAACCAATTTGAGCTAAATTGAGATATACCCTGTTATTGAATCTCAACCCAAATTATCCTATCAACGAAGCTATAACGAAAACACATATGAAGTATATTGAAGGTCACTTTCAGGTTCCGGCGCTAAAAAGTTGCCCGGGTCTTCCCTGAATATTCCATAAACCGCTGATCCACTGCCAGACATGGAAGAATAGAGGGCTCCTGAACGGTAAAGCAGGTCTTTGATCTTTCTCAGCGAGGGATGATTGCTGAAAACAGAAACCTCGAAGTCATTTCCCAACTTGTCTTTCCAGTCCTGAATGGGAGTTGAAATGATATCTAGCAGATTATCAGATCGTTCCATCGGAGTTACAAGGGCAAAGGCCTGTTTTGTACTTACCTGTAAATCAGGGCAAACCAGTACAAGATGATACCCTTTCAGATCAACTTTCAGCGGAGTTAACACTTCTCCTCTTCCACGAGCCAGACAGGGTGTTGGAACGATGAAAAACGGACAGTCGCTTCCAATACCGGCAGCCAATTCCAACTGCTCATCCCTTGTAAGTCTGGTAGCAAAAATCCTGTTCAGCATAACAATGGCAAAAGCAGCATCACTGGAGCCTCCTCCCAGCCCCGACCCCATCGGGATCATCTTATGCAGATGCATATGCACCCGGGGCAACCCGAAACGTTGCTGCATCAGCCTGAAAGCCCTGACAACCAGGTTATCCTCTCCTTTCCCGGGAATGGGAAGACCGGTTGAGGTGAAACTGAATTCTCCGTCAGGGGAAGGAATGATCTCAAGTATATCCTTTAATTCAACGGGATAGAAAATACTTTCGATATTGTGATACCCGTCAGTACGTTTGTTCAATACCCTTAATCCCAGGTTGATCTTCGCCGGTGGAAAAGTTATCATAGAACAAAAGTAAACCCCTTCCCTGATTTTGAGTAGAAAGTAGCGCTGTTTTTTTCAGATTGTGAAATTGATGAATTTCATGTAGGTTTGTCTGCTTATCTTCTATCATTTTATGGCCTTTATCAGTTCAGTTTTCTCGTGGTTGATGAAAAAGCGGCTTCATCAGATAGAGCTTTTTATGAAATATCCGCATGAGGTCCAGCAGGAGTGGCTGAAAAAACTGCTGTCCACCGCTAAAAATACTGAATGGGGAAAAGAATATGACTTTGCAGGGATCAATAACCTGGAACAATACCAGGACAAGGTGCCTGTAAACACCTATGAAGACATCAAACCGTACATTCACAGGCTCAGACAGGGAGAACAGAACATACTCTGGCCATCAGAAATCAACTGGTTTGCCAAATCATCGGGAACTACCGATGACAAGAGCAAGTTTATCCCGGTAAGCCGGGAAGCCCTGGAAGAATGCCACTATAAGGGAGGGAAAGACTTGCTGTCGCTGTATTGCAATATGAAGGAGGATACAGCCCTTTTCGACGGCAAACTGCTGGCACTGGGCGGATCATGGACCTATGATGACCAGGGGGGGAGCGATTCGTACCATGGTGATGTTTCAGCCATCCTGATGCAAAACCTTCCTTTCTGGGTAGAATTGATGCGAACACCCTCCATGTCTATTGCTTTAATGGATGAATGGGAAGAAAAGATCGAAAAGATGGCCCAGGCTACCAAAGAAGATAATGTTACCGGTATCACCGGGGTTCCATCATGGACCCTGCTTCTTTGCAGGCGTGTCCTGGAAATTACGGGAAAATCGAATCTTTCTGAGATCTGGCCAAACCTGGAGATGTTTGTCCATGGAGGCGTCAATTTCCTCCCTTATCGCGATCAATTCAGCAAAATCATGCCCGAACA
>JAPLDE010000199.1 GCA_026391855.1 Bacteroidota bacterium
AGTCGGCAATATGCAATTGTTTATATTCTGTAGGGACATGCCACGGCATGTCCCTACAAAATATTTGATTATTGTAATGTGGTTAAAAATCGCAGGTCGGCAATTGAAAAAAAATTCGGCCCCAGTCTCAGACGGGGG
The DNA here is from genome assembly GCA_026391855.1 of Bacteroidota bacterium. Classification (GTDB taxonomy): domain Bacteria; phylum Bacteroidota; class Bacteroidia; order Bacteroidales; family CAIXZF01; genus JAKLIX01. The sequence continues at coordinate 139 of JAPLDE010000199.1, forward strand.
CAATTTTTAAATAGTCAAATAGAAAAATGGTCAATAAGTCCTGGCGCAACGAACCGAAAACCCGTAGGTCTTGAGGCTGTAGCTCCTGGAGATACCGGCGTAGTCGTAGAGCAGGGGCCGGCTGAGTCCGTGAGATGCTGAGTACTCGGAAGAAGACCAGAAGACGGCGTAGTAGGCAAGGTCGTAGAAGTATCCGTAGTGGTAGCGATAACCGGCCCCAAGGGCCGTGAAGCCGCTTGAATTGGTGGCGCCGGTATTGGGTGAGTACCAATGAGTTGTCCCGGTTTCTTTCATTTTTCCACCGACATTTGTTCCGCTAAATCCCCAAACACTACAATTGACGGTTGCATCAAGAAAAGTGGTTAATATACACCATTCTGCATCAGCAGGTATGTGCCAACCGGTGGGGCAAATGCCTTGTGTGCCAGGTGTAGCGGTATACTGCATCATTTCATCCCAATCGTATAAACCACCGTAAACAGCACAGTTTGCCGGATCATTGTTATAACAGTACTTTTCAATAATTCCGTTGTTACTGCATTCAGAATGAGAAGAACCAGTATTAACACTGGTCACCATCGTTCCAATATTCAGGTTCTCTTTCATCCAGCACTGGGTTCCTATTTGGACGGTGTTATAGACCTTCCCGTCCCGGGTATCCGTGAAAGGCGAACCACAGGTAAAAGTGGGGGACGTAAAGGTAATGATCACTGTATCAATGGAATTTGTACAGCTCGTTGAGATTGTCCAGGTTAAAGTATAAGTGTTTCCCGAAGTACCTGTAAATGTTGAAGTTGGATTGCCTGTTTGTGCAATAGTCCCGCCTGTTCCGGAAATAATAGCCCATACACCATCACCGGATTGAGAAGTGTTACCTGCCAGGGTGGTTGAAGCGCCTGTTATGGTCTGATCAGCGCCTGCCTGGGCAAGGGTTGGCATAGGGCAGCCCGCCGGGATAAAGTTTCCATCCAGATCGCCATAACATAAACCCCTGAGATTCAATATAACAGAATTACCGCCTGAAAGAATAGCGTCACCGCTTTCAAAAACCCAGTCACCGGCCGGAAAGGTGGTGTTTGGGCCTACATAGCGTTGCAGGATCAGCAAGGCATCGGTAGTGTTAATATAACCGCTGACATTCACATCGGCAGCCTTTCGGGTCAGCCCTGCCAAAGGGTCCAGACCCATAAAAGCCCTTAAGGCAATCAATGCATCGGTTGAATTGATCCCACCGGAAGGCCGGAAAGAAGTGCATTTTACCTGGTACGTTCCCTCCGCTTGCTGGCAAAAGGAATACCTGCCCAGGTAATCGGTGGTGGTGGTCTGTAAAACCTCTCCGGCCGTTGTTTGCAACCGGACCTGAACATCATACAAGGGTGTTGAAACATTATTGAGGTAAGTAACCGTCAAATAAATACATTATCAAATCATCAAACCGATATTTCATTTCCAAATTTCCAAATTTTCAAATTTTCAAATTGTTCATCATCAAACCGATATTTCATTTCCAAATTTCCAAATTTTCAAATTGTTCATCAAATCATCAAATCGATATTTCATTTCCAAATTTCCAAATTATCTCATTTCCAAATTGTTCCATCATCAAATCCATATCATCTAACCAATTTGCTTCAGTCTGGTCCTGAAACTCGACTGCCAGTTAGTCCTTACAGCACCTTACCGACATCCCGGCCGCTTTGTATGAGCATTCCTGCCGTAGTAGCATACCCCGAGGTTTTTGAATAACCTGAAGTATTGGAATGCAAGGAATAAGGTACAGAAAGAAGCTGCGATGTTCCCAATAATGAATAATTGCTGCCTCCGGTTTCATCTGCTTCTACTTTAACAAAGTAGCTTCCCTGGCTCCAGTCGATGGTGGTATAGTTTCCGGAAACCAGGGTCCCCCACCCGATATCCAGGTTCACGAGGCCAAATGAGTTGGTGTTCACAGAATGGGTCTCGGAATAAACCGCATTACCTTCAGCGCTTCCCGTCAGTATGCTTACCCTCATGCTGATGGCCTGGTTAACCAATATATTACCACTGGTATTCCTGGCAACAGCCTGATATTTAATGGCTTGCGGAGCCTGGGCAAAGAGGCCGGTAATGGCCATGGTCAGCAAAAAGAGAAGGGCTTTCTTCATGACAAAAGGATTTATGGTTTATTCAAATTTAAAAAGTTTTTGAACATATGGAAGTAAATTCCTATTGCTGTTGCAAAAAATCCCTAATATTCATCCACTTTATCCCTTTCCTGGAAGTTTCAAACCCGGAATCCAGGGAAAGTACCATTTTGGGGAAATGATCGTCGATCTTTTCCAGCGACCGATATTCACGGTCCACTGTACTGCTTTCCTTTAAACTGGTACAAACCTGCAGGTACATCCTCTCATTTGCTTTCTCAGCAACAAAATCCACCTCCAGGTCATTCATTTTGCCTAAAAACACTTTGTAACCCCTGGAAAGCATTTCAAGAAGCACAATATTTTCCAGGTTACCGGGTAAAATTTCTGGAGAAAAACCCAGTAGGGCATAACGCAGCCCTATATCACAGACATAGTATTTCTCCAGGGTCTCCAGTATCCGTTTTCCCTTCAGGTCGTATCTCTTTATCTGATTCATCAGCAATGCATTCCTGGTGTAATTGATATAGTTCAGGGCTGTTTCAACAGAAACTTTTTTATTCTGAGATTTCAGGAATGAGCTGATCCTGTTTGCAGAAGTTATTGATCCACAGTTAGATATCAGGAATTCTATAATTTTTTCCAGCATATAGACATCATGGACTGAATACCGGATTACAATGTCCTTTAGAACGATGGTATTATAAATTGATTCCAGGAACTGACGAACCGTAACATCCTCCCAATCCATACTGTGCAGACCCGGAAACCCGCCATATTTTATAAAAGTATCAAAAGCAGGATCATTTCCCGATCTGAGTCGCGAGTTTTTAAATTTCTGTTTAAATTCCTGAAAACAAAAGGTATACATTTTTATTTCAATATACCTGCCTGAGAGCAGGCTGGCCAGTTCAGAGGAAAGAAGCCTTGCATTGGAGCCAGAAATATAAATATCAGTTCGTTTCTCAGCTAACAAAGAGGCGATAGCCCTTTCCCATTGATCAATCTCCTGAATTTCATCCACAAACAAATAAAATCGTTCCTGAGCTCCCTTTATTTTCGCATTGACGAATTGGTGCAGATGTATAAATGTTTTAATGGCATCAAACTCAAGCAACTCTTTGTTTATAAAGAGGATATGCTCGTTATCAAT
>JAPLDE010000175.1 GCA_026391855.1 Bacteroidota bacterium
CCAGGCTATCTTTAAATCCCCGGTATGATCATTGTAGACGATAATTTTACAGGTATCACAAGTTCCAGGTATCTGAACATCATTTAATTTATAAATATCAGGTGGAATATAAAATTCAAGTGACATGGCCCCAACCACCATTGAATCGTTTATAACGACATCTATGTCAAACGCCTTACCAGATTTAACATACTTAGATCCGGATGTATTTAACCTGACGTTAGGACTTTGTTTCGGTCCAATTAAGTAAGCCGAATAGTTACTTAAGTCAACATCACCCATGCATGCTGCAGAAAAATTACCTGTATAAGTTTGGTTCGAATTTATTGTTATAGGATTTGATCCGGAATAAATATCACTGTACCAGTCCTCTACACCGTTTGGGAAAGAGGAAATTTGACCAACAAACCTCTTTAAGATCGCCAAGGCATCACCTGCATTAATACTTAAGTTGCCATTGACATCTGCCAGATGTTGTTGAAAAGAAGAAAGAGTATATTGACCAACCGTATACTTTACCGCGAGTAATGCATCAGTACTATTTGGTACAGTATATGAATTTTGTATATCTAATATAACATCGTATGTTTCAGGAAGACAATGTATTAAAAAATTACCTTCGCTATCTGTCCATTCATAATATTCAGGATTGCCACTAACATACAAGGAAACAAGTGTACTATTTAAAGGGAATAAAGGAGAATCTGATTCATTGTCCTTGTATCTCACCCACCCAGTAAAATTTGGAATAATCTCAATTGTAATTGAATCTACAATTGAAGTACAACCATTAGAAATGGTAACATAATAAGTCGTTGTTGAATCAGGTGTGACATTGATTGTTTGAGAAGTATAATTTCCAGTACTCCAAGAATAAGTTACCGGACAGACCGTATCAAATACGATGGCAGAAATATTTACATCTTCGCCCAGGAAGATCTGATTAGTATCAGAAACGATACTTACAGACATTAACTCTACTGGTAAGGCCTTTAAACTGATGTTGTCTATATACATACCAATATTCTCATAATCATAAATATTAATATTATAATAATCATCAGCCCCACAAAAGTCAAAATAATGTGTTACATGTTGCCACTTACTTAGATTCGCATGTGTATATATTGAATCCACAGAAATTCTAATTGTAGATAAAAATTCACTGGTCCAAGTCATTACATTTTTATTTAAATTATAACCAAATAATTGTAATTCAATAGTATCACCAAGACTATAATAATCAGAACTAAAAGTCAAATCACATTCCAATTTATATTTATTACATTTTTCAATAGGTCTTTTAAGTGAAGAAAAATTACACCAATTAATAAGCTGTTCATATCTTTCATTATTAGGTGTTTTCATGGGTAATGGGTTTCCTGATGAAGATAAGTCTAAACTATCACAACTATGAAGATCGAACCCAAAGTATCCTGGTATGAATGGATTTCCGGGAAATCCATCATGTGACGAATAACAAGAATTCAAAATCACACAACGTGAGCCACAACTTATGAAAGGATGACCACTAGAGAATATATCAAACTCAAATTCTTCAAACCTTCTTTGATCGTACAATGTAGTATTTATAAATCCAGACTTTGATCCAATTATTTGCCTAACCTCCATACCATCTTCAAAGTTACCATTAATAACGAGTTCATCATATTTCCCTATTGTTGAAGTATCAGGTAAAACATCAATGGTTAGTAATTTATAGGAACCAATTTCATGTCCATCCCATAAATTAAAGCCAAATTGCGCTCTGCCCCAAAATCCAGGTAATGGGGTATACTTAATTTTTGTCCCATGATCTGTTATTTCCAGTCGATTATGATTATTAATAAGTGTATCACCAACGCCACGAATACCGTATAATGATCCTGGAAAAATTTTAATTGAATCTGACTCTATATCATTCAATGTATTATCTTGCATTAAATCATATATTATAAATGACTGATTTGTATTGTATTTAGTATTGTGATTTACAATATTAAACAATGGTGCTATTGTATCGTAAATTTCACAGTATGTCTCCATGTATGACACGGGTAGGCTATTATTTGTCCGAAAAGGCGGATGATTTTGAGTAACCAACCATGAGTTTGTGTCCTGTCTATTTATATTTGTTGAATGATTAAACGAGTTGGTAAAGGAATACCCCATGGATTTAATATATCTTAATTCGTTTAATGAATATTCTCTTTTAGTTTCTTGGAAACTTGTAAATGGACCCATTACATATTTAGGGCGAAACCCCGGAGAATATTGCAACATTGTTAAAAATGAAAATTCATCATCTGCTATATGTGACAATGCGGACAATGGATAAAACGTCTGGCTAAAATAACTTCCACTATATATAGGGTCGTTCATGGGAATACCAAGATTTGTACTCCAAATCATATTTTGACGAAAAATATCGTTGATCGAATCTAGTGAAGGATTAATAATAGGTAATCCATTATTATCAAAAGAAATCACTTTCTCGAAATTTGAAGGTGTTGTCACATTACCATAATAAAGGAACAAGGAATCATATAATGTAATACTCCCATTAGTAATTGCAAAATGATCAATATGATCTTCTGTAACATTTGAGCACCACCCCATTATATGGCCAACTTCATGCAGTAAAATAGAATACAAATCAAAATAATCTCCTGGAGTGATATTTAATGTATCATCCCAATAAGAAATTACATAAGGATTTAACCAATTATCATAAAAATAATCAAAGTTAACTTGTAAGATACCATCATATTGATTCTGCTCAGGATCACAACCGTTTTTGACATGATTGAAGAAATGACCTGGATAAACCCCTGGAGTGGTGAAAAAATCAGGTGGATAAAAAGGGCCAGCTTGTGCTAAACCAGCATCAGCAGATGCTGGGTAATTAGCTGAATATGAACGCGCTATGTATATATCCAAGGTGTCACCTGTGGGAATATAAAATGTATTTTGAATATAGTTAAGTACTTGGCACAAAGTGTTTCGTCTTGCTTGTCCACTTTGAGAGTCACAGAATCCTACTCTGGGAGACCACATAAAATCCTCATAATAAAGCTTAAATTTCCCGCATGTTACAATAGAATCCTGCGGAAAATTTTGTTGAAGTCGAACAAATTCAATTCCTTTAGGAATTTTATAGCTTGAATCCTTTTGTTTGAGAAAATACTCCTGGAATGCTTTATGGACTTCTTTAATATACCCGGCAGAAGTACCACATCTACCAACTATCAATGAATCGACTGATTGACCTTGTGTTTTGATTAAACATACAGCAAAAATAACTAAAAATAAAATTTTTTTCATACCATAATGATTTTAAGGATACTTTTAATACATGTTTATATTTTATCTTATATTTATATTTCATAAAATTCATCCTAAACGGCATGCATATGGAGACCCGTTCGTAATTCGTTACCTGATTAATTCTTAAGGAAATAATCAAAGTCGGACATTAAGTAAACCCACAATTAACATGGTCTTTGGAGTAAAAAGAAATATTCCAATACTACAATGGCTGTCGATTCCCCCAACCCAACAATCAAATAACTAGCTTTCGGAAATACAAATAACTCGACAAAGGAAACATAGTTCGAAGACAGGAACTGTCACCGAAGCTATTTATAATGTTTCTAGTTAAATTGCTACAAAAGGAATTTCTTGTTTTTTCAATCTTTACGACTGATGTGAACTACAATATACCTCATTGGATATCTTTTAACTTAGCAGACTTTAATGGATAAAGGATCATTTCACTAATGAACAATCTAATTATTAATACTTTAGCTAATAAGCTATAAATATTTGCTGATGCTTAATCTCTATTAATTAATTTTGAATACGGAAAGGAAACCATCAAGGAAAATGGAAACGAAAAAGTCAGTTGGAATTTGGATTCGAGTCAGTACTGAGGATCAGGCAAAAGGTGAATCACCGGAACATCACGAAAAACGTGCCCGACTGTATGCCGAAGCAAAAGGATGGGAAGTAATTGAGGTATATCATTTAGAAGCGGTTTCAGGTAAGTCAGTGATGGCACATACCGAAACTAAAAGGATGCTAGTCGACATAAAGACAGGCAACATCACTGGCCTTATTTTCTCCAAGCTTGCCCGTCTTGCCAGAAACACCAGAGAACTTTTAGACTTTGCTGACCTCTTTCGAGAAAGCAATGCTGACCTAATTTCTCTGCAAGAAGCCATAGATACCTGTAGTCCGGCAGGTAGACTTTTTTACATTAAGCTCAGTTTTGGCTATTCCTGTGAAAGTAAAGGCAAATACCATTTGAGTCAGAAATGATATACCGGAAAATGCACAAAAACATACTAAAAGCATTAGGAATGAGAATACCTCCTAAGATACTATAATAATATATCCCAAAATGTAGTGGCACAAACCAGTTGCCAGGGAGATACTATGCTGTATATTAATTAGTTAAAGAAATCAAGTGTCAAACTCTGGACGTACTCACGACTTTACATTAAAGAGATCTTCCTGGTAATCATTCCCTTCTCCGTCAGAATCCTGATCCAGTAAAATCCTTTGGATAATTGTCCCAGAAGGATGGTTTCCCGGCTGCCGGAAGAGGCCGACGAAGCCATACCGGTCAGCAGCATCTGTCCGCAGGAGTTAAGCACTTCCCATTTTACATCTTGTCCGGAGGCAGAGGCCAGAGAGAGAAAAACCGCGTTATGGGTGGGGTTGGGATAAAGCTGCAATTCATCCGGGTTTTCTTTATTTTCCAGGCCAAGGTTGGTAACGGTATAATTCGCTGTCCATCCCTGTGAGTAATTGAGGGCATTGGTTTTAAAGACCAGGTACATGGCTCCTGATGGTGCGGTCAGTTCGGGAGGAAGGTTATCACCCCAGAATCTTCCCAGCAGATCCTGGGAGACCAGGTCATACACTTCCAGAAAATCATAGGTGGGTTCCGTATGAAAATCGGTAAAGCTTAGTTTCAGGCCGGAGGCATTCGGTGGTTGTATTGTCCAGGTACACAAGGTGTTATCATTATAGTGCTTAGAGCCGCTGCCGTCGGAAACCGTTCCTGAAGGAGCAAGAAGTACGGCATTGCTGCAATAGTCGGGTGGATTGGAGGTGTAGCTGAGCATCCAGCCTTTACCGGTAATGCTGCTGTTGGAGTTGAAAGCCAGCAGTATTTTATTGGTTGTTGAGGTGACGGCAGCCGGCAGGCTGTTGCCTGAAAACGTCCCAAGTACAGGTGATGCAGTAGTCGGTCCGTCATAAACAGTAAGTATATCCTGGCCTGCTTCGGTATCGAATTGCTGAAAGCTTAGGGTAATAGATGAAACAGAATCATCCGGGTTCACCTGCGGATCGATCAGCCATTGACAGGCTGCATTGTTCTGGTAAGGGTTAACCGGTCCGCTACCGTCTTCAACAGTACCCCTGAGATAGGGGACGGTTTGTGTTCCCTGGCAGTATTCAGGGTAGTTGTATTGGGTTGTATCGGGGTAAATGTTGATGATCAGCTCCTGCAGGAGGTTAAAGTTGCTCCCTCCCGGATTCAGGGCATTCAGATAGAAATAACCGTTGTATTGGCTGCTCCAGCCCCAGTTGAAATGGCAATAGGTCGAATCCTGGTAACCGTCGCATACAAAGGCATGACCGCTGATAAAACTGTAGTCGGACCATCCGGCATAATATAATATCTGCCCCCTGTAAAGATGAACGATCACCAGGCTGTCCCAGTCCAGGTTGGTGGAATCCCTGAATACATACTGAGTGGTGGGAAGATATTTGAAATACGTCCTCAACGTATAGGCCCCCTTGTGGTTATTCATTCCTGAACCGTATGGTCCGTAATTCATGTCCACGGAAACTCCAAGGTGATACAACAATTCGGCAACACCGTCATTATAAGCAAATAACTGGTTTTGCATATTGTTCCAGTCATATTGTGAAGCAGCAAAATTGGCGCTCAGTGTCCCGTAATTCGGAAGGGTATAGGTATAAGAGCCTACGCCTGAACCGGGCCAACGGTAATAGTACATGATCTGTCCGAGCGCTGTAGCCACACAACCGGTAAGAGTATGATCGTCAGGACCAAGCGCATCGGGCGGACATTGCCTGTTATAGTACTTACCCTGGTCCCAGTTGCTGGTGATCAGGGGTTGAACGCTTTTTACCCCCTTTAACTTACGGAGGTTATCAGGGATCCCTTCGAACAGACGTTTCCATTCAAGTTGTGTAGCCTTTGAGGCAACAGCTTTATTATCAATACAATAACTGATCGTTTTTCCATACTGTCCCATCCAGGCTGCAAAATTCTCCGGCATATCCAACCCGGAATATTCTCCTTCAAAAGAATAACCGAGGACCGGTATTACTGCATCCTCAGCCGATACGATCACAAAACCGCCGGGACTCAGGTTGACATAATAATATAATGGTGTGCCGGCCTTGGATTCAGTGATTACCGACTTGATTTTAATATTTTGATAATCAACGGATTGATATTGGTTTACCCGCTCGTAAAAGAAATTTATAGCTACCTGCCCGGCCTTCTCTCCGGTCACTTTTTCAGCCACAGACGAAAGCGAAAACAGGATACAAACCATACTAAAAAACAGCGTAAACTTTTTCATTGGTTTGGCATTAAATGAATAGAAAGAAAGGGAGTGCAATAACCTACTGCACCAGTATTCTCTTCACCTGCACACCATCGGGACTGACCAGCCGGATGAAGTAGGCGCCGACAGCCAGGTCGGAAATGTCGAAGGTTTTTGCGATCTTACCGCTGATAACACCCAGGTCTTGTGAAAGGACCAGCTGGCCTCTCGTATCGAGAATGGTGATCTTGACGGGTGACGGTTTTTCCTGGTTGAAACTGATGGTAAAGGTAGTGCCGGCCGGGTTGGGGAATACCTCAACAGATTGGGTTTCTTCAACTTCATTAATTCCAACCTGTTGGGTTACATAGCTGGCTGACCATCCGTCGGCCGTAATGGTACTGTTTGTGAAGAAAATCAGGAACATGGCGCCTGTATTTGAAACCTGGGCAGGAGGCAGACTGTTACCGGAGAATCTTCCCAGCAGGGTACCATTGTTGATCAGTGTATCAAAATCGTACACTTCAACGAAATCGCTTACAGGTTCTGTCTGGAAAGCGTTGAAAGTCAGCGTGATCTTTTTAGCCTGGTGAGGTTTGATCAGGTATTGGCAAACTGATTTATTGCCATAATGCTTGGTTCCGCTTCCATCCGACAAGGACCCGGTGAGCGCGGTATAGGTACTGATATTGGGGCAATAGTCGGGTTCGAGAGCCTGGTAGGTGAGTAGCCAGCCTTCGTTGTTGTTGGCGCCATCGGAAACAAAATGGATGAGGACTTTATTACCGGAGGAAGTCAGGCTTGGCGGAAGGTTGTTTCCTGAATAACTGCCCAGGACAGGTGCTGAGGTGGTTGCTCCGTCGTAAATGGTCAGGAAATCATGATCCGTTTCAGTATTGAACTTGTTGAATTTCAGGATGATATTACTGACGGAATCAACGTCACTCACCTGGGGGCTCAGTAAATAGTAGCAATCAGCACCGGATTGATAGAGCATGGGTCCGCTTCCGTCTTCCAGGGTGCCGATAAGGCTCGTCACCGTTTTGTTACCCGTGCAGTAGTATGGATAGTTCCCATTGGGGACCACATCGATCATGGCACCTTGTCCGGCAGTAAAATCATCACCGCCCGGGTTGAGGTTGTCGAGGTAGAAATATCCGTTATAGGACCCGCTCCATCCCCAGTTGAAATGAAAATAATCATTATCCTGGTAACCATCCACATTGAAGGCATGTCCGCCGGTACCGAATCCATGGTAATACATGGGCTTAAGGTTGTCGATCTGATCTTTCAGCAAGGCAGCCCATGCGGATTCAGAATAACTGTCCTTATCTTCCATATGTGTTGAGGAGGCATAACGGAAATTGTTTATCAGCGCATTGGCTGCATCCCAGCTACTGGCACCGGAGCCGCCGGGTGAATAATTCATTTCAATGGAAACACCAAGGTGATAGAGTAAAGTAGCTGTAGCCAGGTTAGGCGAACTGAGGGATAAAAGCATTTCATCCCATTTATAAGTAGTGGCGCCGAAGTTAGCCGACAACTGGCCATAATTTGAATAATAGCTGTGTGAGCCTACTCCGGTTTGGGGCCAGCGGTAGTAGAACATGACCTGGGCCATGGCCGTAGCCACACAACCTGCCCAGACACGTCCGCCCGGACCGGCAGGATCCTCAGGACATAAATCGTTGTAATGGGCACCCTGGTCCCAGGTGGTAATCAGCAGCGGGGTCCCCGTTTTGGAGGATTTCAGGGGATGTAGCTGTTCCGGGTCATTCATCATCAGGCGGTTCCATTCAGCAGCGATCTTGTCGGTAGCAGCTGATTTGTGCTGACGGTGATATACGACCTGGCCCCTGGCATTATCCATCCATTCAGTGAACTGAACAGGCTGGTTTTCAGTGGAGTATGTGCTTTCAAAAGAATATCCGATAACCGGTCTCACAACATCGTCTGCAGAAACGATCACAAATCCTTCCCCGTTCATATTGAAAACGTAATACACAGGCTGACCCTGTTCTTCCCGGGTGAAGCCTGCACTTACCCTGATGTCACTGTATGAGACATCCTTCAGCTGGTGTATGGCTTCAAAGTAAAAGTTTTTTGCCACCAAAGCTGCGGACTTCTGATCAACAGGTCCTGCAAAAGTGTTGGAAACCAGGGCTATAATGATAGCCAGCATCGGTATTTTTTTCAGCATAGATACTTTTTATTACTGGGTTAAAAGGTTGAAAGAATTGTTATACGGGGTTATTGAATAATAAGTTTTTTGGTGATAAGGTCTTGCTGGCCGGAAACTTTTAAGAGATACACCCCTTTGGCCAGGCTGCTGATATCGTAAGTTGAGTTAAATTCTCCGTTGTATTGCCGTTTGTTGTCTGTAAGCAATACTTTCCCTTCCAGGGTGGTGATCTGTACACTGATGTCCTGGGTAAAGGCAGTGGTAAAGCGCAGTTGTACGCGGTCGGTAGCAGGGTTTGGATAGAAAGAAAACCCGTTGAAACCTGACAATTCGTTAATTCCGGTACCCAGGGCCTGGTAATTGGCGGTCCATCCCTGGTAATTATTGAGTCCGTTGGTCCTGAATTCAATATACATGCCTCCGGTTTGCGTCATCACAGGATCTGGGAGTGTTGAACCTGAGTAAGTTGCAAGAAGTTCCTCGGTATTCAGGTCATAAACCTTAACATAGTCATATACCGGCTCGGTCTCAAATTCAGTGAAGGTCAGCTTCACAGAAGCTGCATTGGTAGGTTGAATAATCCAGATGCAGGTAGAATTCGCCTGGTATTTTTTCGGTCCGCTTCCATCGGTAATGGTCCCTGAAAGGGCAGTGAGGTTGCCGCTGGAACAGAAATCCGGGTAAGTGGATGAATAGGTCAGGTAAAAACCCTGGGCATTGGTGGCGTCATCGCTGTGAAAAGTGATCAGCACTTTTGAGCCGTTCACGATGATGTCGGCCGGGACAGTAGTTCCTGAATAGGTTCCCAGTACCGGTGCACCGGTTGTTTCACCACCGTAAACCGTAACATAATCGTTGGTGGGTTCGGTGTCGAAGCGATGGAACTTGAGTTTAATTGAAGTTACAGAGTCATCGGGTGCGATCAGCCAGCTGCAGTCATTGTTGCCTGCATAGTTTTCCTGCCAGCTGCCGTCTTCGATGGTTCCTGTGGTATGTTGGGTGATCACTTTCTGGCCGGAACACTGGTAAGGGAAATTACTTCCAGGGTAAATGTTGATGATCAGCTTGTGGCCTGAGTTGAAGTTGGTTCCCACGGCAGACGGGTTCAGGTCGTTAACCGTATAATAGCCGTTCGAAGCACCGCTCCATCCCCAGTTCATGTGGAAAAAGTCTGTCCCCTGGTAGCCGTCGCAAACCCAGGCATGTCCGGCACCTCCGTTGGAAGGATTTCCGCTGTAGATCATGGGCTTTTTCAGGTCGAGGTTGGAATGCATCAGGTTTATCCAGCCGGTATTTGAATACGACATACGGTTAACCAGTTGGGTATTGCTGGCATAGCCGAAATAATTGCGTAAAGAAGCAGCGGCATTGTTGGGATCGGCTCCGGATCCATCCGGTGCATAGTCCATGTTCACTGAAACGCCGCAGTGATACGAAAGGCGGGCTACCTCGTAATTGGCAAGGAATAGCTGATTAAGCATACCATCGTACGAATAGGTGGTTGCCCCGAAATTGGCGGACTGCTGCCCGTAAGTGGCGTGGTTGTAAGAATGAGACCCTGTGCCATGAACCGGATACCGGTAATAAAACATCACCTGGGCCATGGCAGTGGCTACACATCCTACAGGGACGCCTGATGGACAAAGATCGTTATAGTATTTTCCCTGGTCCCATAAACAAGGTACGAAAGGTTCTATGTCTTTTCCGCTCATGACCAACAGGTCGGCAGGATTGTCCGATTGCAGGCTGGCCCATTCGGCCGATATTTCTGCGGTGGCCTTTGTTTGTTTCTCTTGATGATACAATATCTCCTTTTCATAATGTTCCATCCACGATGTCAACTGAACAGGCTGGTTGTCAATCTGAAAATGGCCGTCAAAGGAATAACCCAGTATCGGACTAACCTGGTCATCACCGGCAACCAGGACAAACCCATCACCCTGAAAATTAACAACATAATAAACCAGCTGTGAAGCTGACATGACAGGAGTTACTGATTCAATGACCAGTTTCTCCATAGGAACCTGCCTGTGCTGGTTTATCCGCTCAAACAAAAAATGCCTGGAGACTTGTTTAGCCTGGTCCCGCGTGATCTCTTCCGAGAAAAGGGATAAACTGAGCAGGAGAAGGGATGAAAGAAGAAGGGTGCTTATTTTATTCATAAAGGGATGGTTTGTTTAATTTGATCATGAAAAAAGTGCTGTCCCCGGGGACAGCACCTTTGCAATATGTTAAAAGATTATTGAATCACTATCTTCTGGGTATAGTTTCCCTGGTCGTGCTTAAGCCTAAGCATATACACCCCTTTGGACAGATTGTTCAGGTCCAGTGTCTTGCTGAATTCACCGGAGAAACCGGAATAGTTGAATTGCTGTAACAATTGCCCTGTGATATTCAGCAGATCAACCTCAAGATTCCTTGGGGTTTCAACTGAAAAGTTCACATGAAGCTGATCTTTGGCAGGATTGGGATAGATATTAAGGTTGTGTATACCCGTCGATTCATCCAAACCGAGATTGCCGACAGAATAGTTGGCTTCCCAGCCTCCGAATGTGTAAACATAATTGGATTTGAACTCAATATACATCGATCCGCTGGTTGCAGTAACCTGGGGAGGCAGTGTATTCCCGGTAAAGGTATTCAGAAGGGTCTGGGTGGCCAGATCGTATACCTTAACATAATCCATATCTTGTTCAACATCAAAGTAAGAAAAATTGAGATTCAGGTTTTTACCGAAAGGAGGCTGAATGGTAAAGGAACAAGTAGTATTGTTAATATAATTGTTTGCCCCGCTGCCATCGGCGATGGTGCCGCTGGGTGCGGTATAATTCGAACTCTGGCAATATTTGGGATAGATGCATTTATAGGTGGCGAAGAATCCCTGACTGTTTGAAGATCCGTTTGATTTAAAGGTGATGAGCATACGGTTTTTGGTCGAGGTGTAGTTTCCACCGGGAACAGAATCGCCTGAATGAGAGAGCAGTACAGGAGCGGAAATATTGTCGCCGTCATAAACAGTCATCATGTCATTGGCTAATTCGGAACTGAATTTATTGAAGGAGAGAATGATTTTCTGGACGGAATCGGTCGGGGCGATCAGGTAGCTGCAATCCGAATTGTCAGTATAATTGGAAATATTGCCGCTGCCGTCATCGATGGTCCCTTTTGTACCGGTAAAAATTTTCTGGCCGGTGCAGTATTCCGGATAGTTCGAGGCGGGGTAAATATTTCTGACGATACTGTTATCCTGGCTATAAGCAGGTTCAGAACCCGGAGCCATGTTATTGATAGGATAGTAGCCATCATCCGAACCGCTCCAGCCCCAGTTGAAGTGGAAATTTGTCACGCTTCCGTTCACCTGGTAACCGTCGCACATCCAGGCGTGTCCGCCGTTGGCGTTTCTTCCCGAATAGATGACCGGCCGTTTGACATCCAGGTTGGCTTTGATCATATTTGCCCAGTTCAGGGCAGAGTAGTTCATCATCTGGAGATACTGAATGGAGGGGTCATATTTAAAATAGGCGGCCATGGCTGAAGGGATCAGGTTGGTAAAGGATCCGGAAGCCTGCGGCCCATAGCTCATATTTACTGAAATCCCGCAATGGTACATCAGCTGGGCGATCTGAAGATTGGCTTCGGTGGGACTGCAAACCATCTCATCCCATTTATAGACAGTATTGGCAAAATCGGCAAACTGCCAGCCATAGTTGCCATAATTGGGATTGTTGGCGGTATATCCGTGAGAACCCTGACCCTGCTGAGGATAACGGTAGTAAAACATGGCCTGTGCCATAGAAGTGGCAACACAACCTGTAACAACGTGGTTCTCAAGACCTCCGGCATCAACCGGGCAAAGAGTGTTGTAGTATTTCCCCTGGTCCCACTGCGACATGATAAGAGGCTCAATGTCTTTGGCATCTTTGGTTACCGGCCTGTTGGCATAGTTGTCATCCAGCAGGTCAGCCCACATTTTCTGTATCTCAGCACCGGCTTTAACTTTCCGGTTCCGGTAATAGGTGATTTCATCTTTTTTCTGGTCCATCCAGCTGTTAAAACAACAGTTTTTGGGATCGGCGTTGTAGGACCCGGTGGTTGAATAACCAATTACAGGGTAGAGGTCATCATCAGCCGTAATAATTACGAAACCCCCTTGTTTGAAATTAAAGGCATGATAATAAGGAAGTTGCTGTTCATCAGCAACGGTATAAGCCTCTGCAATGTCAAGGTCGGCTTGTTTGACCGATTTATTCTGGCTCAGCCTGTTAAATAAATAGTTTTTGGCAGCTTTTCGGGCAACATTCTGGTCTACCACTTTCGCGTAGGCCCCGGCACTAAAGGCCAGTGTTACAAGCAGAAGAAGAGTTATTTTACTGACTTTCATGGGTAAATTTTGATTGGTTAAGATTTAAGAATTTCAGGGTACAAAAGTACAAAATTCTTGAACAACATTTTAACTAAAGATATTAAAAAAGCGGTTATTAACAAATTGTCTTCGAAACGAAGACAACAGCCTTCCGGTATGGTTGCTTTGATTAGTCGAAATAAGTCTTATTGAAATGTTAATTATTAATTAGCGGAATGATCTTTTCAAGCCAGCGGGCATCCGTTTCATCGAACGAAGAAAAGTCCGTACTGTCGACATCAAGCACGGCATACACCCGGCCGGTTTTATCCCTGACCGGGACCACAATTTCAGAGTTCGATTTTGCATCACAGGCTATATGCCCTGAGAAAAGGTGTACATCGGGAACGATCACTGTTTTTTGCTGGTCGATACCGGCCCAGCATACTCCCGTATGCGCTTTCAACACCTGGCAGGCTACGGCTCCCTGGTATGGCCCCACCGTCAATTCTCCCTCAACCAGCCGGTAAAACCCGCACCAGAAATAATAATCGAACTTATGCGACAGCAAAGCCGCGATCGTTGCCATACGGGCAATGGGATCGGGTGTTTTTGTCAGTAATTCAGTAAGTTGCTGATACACTCTTTCGTACCTGGATGATTTCTTGCCGGAATCCATATGCCCTGTTTTTTCAGAAAGTATTAAGTTTGCAGCCTTTTACTTCAAGATGGAAAGAAAACACAAAGATAAACATAGAAAGAATGCCGGTAACGTGGCAGGCTTGGGCCTTTTGCGTTTTTTGCTGACCATTTTTGTTCTTTCCCTGGTTTTCTTCTCGCTGCACCGTTTTATCCTGGTGTTCCTCCACAGGGATCAGCTTGATAAAGCCCATTTGCGCCTGCTCTGGTATTGCTTTTTCAACCGTGGCCTGCTATTCGACACGGTAACAACCACTTACCTGATGATTCTTCCGGCTGTCATTCTGATCATTACTTTTTTAACCGGAAGAACAGGCTATTTTATCCGGAAACTGGTTGTCGTTTTATTGTCGGCTGACTTCATTTTCGGATTGGCTGTTTCCATTGCAGATATTCCATATTTTGCCTTTTACAATGCCAGGGTTAACAGGGTCATTCTGTCCTGGACCGATGACCTTCCCCTGATGCTCTCGGCCATGGTCAGAAATGTTTATTATATCCGGGGTGCTGGTATATTTTATCATCAGGGGGCTGAACCGGTTCTCATACCGGATGATGACGGATCCGGCGCACAACCGGCCTGTTCCTTGGTGGGGCAGGATACTCCTTTCACTGCCGGCCCTGTCGGGATTGTTCCTCGGGCTCCGCGGAGATGTTGATCCCGCCGGTATGCCTATTCAGGTAAAGCACGCTTTTGAGACCGAAAGCCCTTTCCTAAACCAGATGGGTATCAATCCTGTATTTAATTTTCTTCATACGTTCACTGAATTCGATCTTAATTATCTTCCTGATAATGAGGTTGTTGGTAATGTTCAGCGCTACCTGGGCATCAAACCTGAGTTTGAAAGCCCCATTGCCAGAAGGGTCACTTTCAACCAACCGCCAAAGAAATACAACATTGTGCTGGTACTGATGGAAAGCATGTACTCCGGGCAGATGGAAAGGTTCGGCAATACCCTGGGACTAAGCCCTGTACTTGATAGCCTGGCCCGGGAAGGACTTTGTTTCGATAATGTATACACTGCCGGGATACACACCTATAACGGGGTCTTTTCCACCCTGTTTTCCTTACCTGCCCTCATGCAGAACAAACCAACCCTCTCTTCCGAATCTTCGGGACAGTTGTATGCCGGACTGCCAAACGTGCTGAAGAAGGAAGGCTATAAATCGGTGTTTTTTGTTACCGGCTCGAGGGATTTCGATAATTTTTCCGGGGTGTTTCCCCCCAATGGCATCGATATGATGGTGGATGAAGAAAGATACCCGAAAAAGGCAGCGCTGAACAACTGGGGAGTAGGGGACCACACCATGTTCGATTATTCGCTCCCTGTCGTCGACAGCCTGGCCGGGCTCGGAAGTCCCTTCTTTGCATTGTATATGACCGTTTCCACGCACAGCCCTTATTCAGTGCCAAAGGATATACCCTTTGTCCCGGCCGCCGAAAGTGCAAGGGATCGTTCATACCAGTATGCAGACTGGTCCATCGGCCGATTCCTGAAAATGGTAAAGAACAAGCCCTGGTTCAGCAATACCCTCTTCGTCTTCCTGGCCGATCATGGCCAGGTTTTCGACCCTGTGTACGATCTGGATCTTTCTTACCACCAGACTCCCCTTATTTTTTATGCTCCTTCTATCATTACCCAACCGCTCAGTTATAAAAAAGTTGCCCTTCAGATAGATGTATTTCCCACCATCATGCACTTTCTGAGCATTCCATACATAAACAATACACTGGGTATCGACCTGTTGAAGGAATCCAGGCCATTTGCCTATTTCAGCTCCGATTACAAGCTGGGTGTGGTTAACGACGAGTTCTTCCTTGTCATCGACAAGTCGGGGAAAGAAGCCCTGTACAAATACAGGCAGCGGTCGCTGGTCAACCATTATGACCGGCAGAAATCACTGGTCGACAGCATGAAGAATTACACCTATTCCATGTTACAGACTACCCAGTATTTGCTTCGCAAACGTCTGGCGCATCTGCCCTAGCCCTCTCCCGGACTGCTACGAAACGGGGGAGGAGTATCGCATTTGGTTTAGGGAAAACCGGTAAGTGGATTAATGAATTGTTCTTGATAATTTCAGAACTCCTTACTCCACGCAGTCAGAACGAGCGGAAATTTTAAAAATCATTGTTAACTGAGTTCCTGGAAATTGTGTTTCAGTTTCATTTAACAATTTCGCCAATTCAAAAGTAGCTTTATTAAATCTTTGAGC
>JAPLDE010000018.1:0-481 GCA_026391855.1 Bacteroidota bacterium
TTTAACCTTCAGGGTCAGAAAGTGTATGCAGCGGAATTTCATCAAACGCTGATACAATCGGATCGGAAAATTGACCTGTCGTTCCTGAAATCAGGCACTTACGTGGCTTCTGTAAGGAGTTGGAAGAAGAACATGGTGAAGAAGATTGTGGAAGAGTAGGCAATGGGCAGTGGGCAGTAGGCAGTGGGCAGTGGGCAGTAGGCAGTCAGCAGTGGGCAGTCGGCAAAATTTTGTAGGGACACGATACATCGTGTCCTAATGCTCACGTTATCAAGTAGTTAGCAGTGGACAATCAATTTCTCCCCTTATCCTGGTATCTGAGCATAGTCGAAGAAAGGAGAAGGGAATAATTGACCTATCAGATGGTTTTCTTCCGCCAGTGTCCGTTTCTCAGGTAGAAGAAGGATAAGCTTCCCAGCAGGAGGAAATAGACATATTCGCTGGTCCAGACGATCTCGATGGGTTGGCGTAGACGGATGGA
>JAPLDE010000018.1:488-56663 GCA_026391855.1 Bacteroidota bacterium
GTAAAGGAGATACAGCCCGATGGTAAACATTTCGATGAACATGGCCATGTTGGTGTTGGCGGTTCCTGTAACTCCGCTGAAAAGGATCTGGGAAACGGAAAACAGCAGCAGGGCTCCCGTGACCACGTATAGGGAAGGCAGGGTGGCATTGATCAGAGAGGGGTCGGAAGTATAGATGGAGAGGATAAGACGGGGGAAAGAAACCGAGAACAGCACGATGACCAGGATGAGGGCGAAATCCATCCCGATGATCTTCCGGATGATGGGAAGAACGAGGTCTTGCTTTCCGGCACCTATGGCATTGCTTACCAGGGTGCTGCAGGCGGAACTGAATGCCCAAATAGGCAGCATCAGCACCAGGTATGCCGAGCGGAGGATGTTGGAAACGGCCAGCGACCGCTCTCCCATCTTCTCGATGATCATAAAGAACAGAAACCATCCGGCCAGGGACACAAAATACTGCAGCATAATGAAAACCGACAGGTCCAGTGTCTTTTTCAGTATCACCCAGTTGAGTTTATGGAATCGGAAGATCTGGTATTTCAGCAGGTTGGTCTTTGTCAGGCTGATGAGGACAAAGAAAACGGCCGAGGAAGCTTCGGCGATGACCGATGCCAGGGCTGCTCCGGCGATGCCCATTCGGGGAAAGCCCCAATGCCCGAAGATCAGGGCATAGCCGAAAATAATATTCACGACAGCCATCAGGGCCGCGCTAAAGCTCAGGTATTTAGTGCGGGATATACCGGTGTAGTAACCCCGGAACAGGGCGTTTGGGAAGGCAAAAAACAGCCCGAATATCCTGTACCTGAGAAACTGCTGGGTAGCTGCATAGATGGCCGGTGAGGCGATCATCACCTTTAACACCGGCGGGGCTGCCAGCCTGATGAGGACAAAAAGCACCAGGGCCAGGGCAAAAAGAAAGAAAAGGCTGTGGTCGAAGATACGGCCGATATCCCTGTAGTTTTTCTCCCCCTTCCGCCTGGCAATAAGGATCTGTCCGCCAATGGCGAAGCCGAAACCCAGCATGAAGAGGGAGATGTAGAACAGGCCGGCAATAGCTGAAGCGCCCAGCTCCACCTCCCCCACCCTGCCCAGGAAGGCCGTATCGATCACATTGATCAGGTTCTGTGCCAGCAGGGTCAGTATGATCGGGTAGGCGATTTTCCAGATCGTCCGGTATGAGGGCAATTCCTTCAAAATATTGTTATAATTGAGGGAAGGTGAAGTTGTCCCAGTCGAGCCCCACATTGAATTTTTCCCTGGCCTCCAGCAATTCGGCAGCGGACAAGTTGAAGGTAATGATGCCCTCCTGGTGATCAGGCAGTTCCTGCATCACCTGGCCTTTGCAGTCGATAAGCCTTGTATTTCCTGAATAAGTGAGTCCCTTTCCATCAGTACCGATACGGTTTACACCGGCTACATAGCAAATATTCTCCATGGCGCGGGCCGATAGCAGGGTTTTCCAGACCAGGTTTCTTACTTCCGGCCAGTTGGCTACATATAACAGCAGGTCATACTGGTATGTCCCGTTTTTATAGGTGTTTTTGGCCCAGACCGGGAAGCGCATGTCGTAGCAAACCATCGGGCAGATCTTCCATCCGCAGAGGTCGAAGATCATCTTCTTTTTACCGGCCCTGAACCTCAGGTGTTCATTCTGCATCCGAAAAAGATGCCGTTTGTCGTAGGTTTCATAACTGCCGTCGGGTCTCATCCAGATCAGGCGGTTATAAAAGTAGCCACCCTCCTTCACGATGAGGCTGCCGGCTACCACACAACCCAGTTCCCGGGCCTTCACACTCATCCACAGGCTGGTCGGACCACCGGGGGTCTCGGCTACCTTTTCAGGCTGAACGATAAAACCGGTATTGAACATCTCCGGCAGTAACACCAGTTCCTGTTTTCCCACCAATGGTGTGAGACAGGCATCGAACCGCAAAAGGTTCTGCCTGACGTCTTCCCAGGCCAGATCAGCCTGTACAAGTGATATTCTCAGATCCTGCATAATAGTCTGGCTTCTTTTTCCAGGGTCTCATCTTTTTTGGCAAAACAAAAACGAAGCACCTGATAGTCATTTTTTTTATTGTAGAAAGCAGAAACGGGAATAGCGGCAATTCCGTATTCAGTGATCAGCCATTCAGCCATCTCCGTATCTTTTTTACCGGATATATTCCTGTAGCTAAGTAACTGAAAATAGGTGCCATGCGAAGGGATGACCTCAAACCTGGATTTGGCAAGCAGACCGACAAAATGATCCCTTTTTTCCTGGTAGAAATTATGCAGGTTTTGATAGGTTGACTTGTCTTTCATAAATTCTGCCAGCGCATACTGTATGGGAGTATTGCAGGTGAAAACGATGAACTGGTGAGTTTTCCGGAATTCGGCCATGAGGTTTTCCGGAGCCAGGACAAAACCCAATTTCCAGCCGGTGGCATGGAAGGTTTTCCCGAAGGATCCCACCACAAAAGAGCGACAGGCCAGCTGGGGATAGCGGCTGACACTCTCGTGACGGATCCCGTCATAGATCAGGTGCTCGTATACCTCATCACTCAGCACCAGGATGTCGGTATTGTCTGTCAGCCGTATCAGTTCCGCCATATCCGAAGGTTTCAGCACAGAACCCGTAGGATTATGGGGCGAATTGATAATGATCATCCGGGTATGCGCCGTGATCAGCTTTCTCACCTCCATCCAGTCGATGTGATAATCAGGCTGCCTGAGTTCGGCGTACTTGACGATGCCGTTGTTCAGCTTCACCACAGGGCTGTATGAATCATAAGCCGGTTCAAAGATGATCACCTCATCGTCATCCTTAACGAAGGCTTCGATAACCGACGACAAGGCCTGGGTCCCGCCTGCAGTGATATTGATTTCCGTTTCAGGGTGATAATCAGCGCTATAAGCCTCTTTCACTTTGGTGGTGATTATTTCCCTCAGGGGCAATATCCCCTGCATGGGGGCATACTGGTTCATTCCTTTGTTCATGTATTTCTCCACCAGGCCGATCAGCCCGGGAGATACCTCAAAATCCGGAAATCCCTGTGAAAGATTGATGGCTTTATGATCGGCCGCCATCTTCGACATGACCGCGAAGATAGAAGTACCTGTTTTGGGTAGTTTTGAGAGAAAATTTCCCGGGAAAGGCTCCATGTAAGTGTTTGATATAGATGAGTAAAAGGGTTACAAAGATACAAATTGACAATTGATAATTGACAATTGACAATTATTACTTGTTGTTAATTGTGTCCAGTAAATACAACTTTTAACGAGAAGGAAAACTAACCATATTTTTCAGGACAAAATTGTACTAACTTATCCCGATTGATGTATAAATTAGTATTGAAATCTTGTCCTTTAGGTAAGATTATCAGTCCAACTACTGATGAAACCGCAGAGAGGCAAAGACGCAGAGAAGACTAATCCAGGATGTTGGTTATCAATGAATTAAAAAATATTCTTTTGAGTATGGGCTTTGAAGCAATTTCAACCTATACCTGTCATTTTATTTTATATTTTTGAATGATAATTGCCCGCTATGTATCAATCTCTTCTCGATTCGAACCCTTCGCTTTCCCCTGTTCTCGCTGAAATTACCCGGGTCGGCCGTTATCTTTGGCACAAAGGATGGGCAGAACGGAATGCAGGCAACATCTCTGTCAGGATCACCGGCATACTGAAAGAAGCGACCTTCGACAGGATCGCCGCCCCGGAACTCCCCTTGTCAAATCCCTTCCCGGAACTGGCCGGGGAGATCTTCATCATGACCGGTACAGGCAAACGTATGCGGGATATCTATACCGATCCTTTCAACAATACGCTGATCATCCATATCGAAAAAGGGGGGACCGCTTACAGGGTCATTTCCCATTCCATCGATACCCTGGGTGATCTGCGGCCAACCTCCGAATTATCCTCTCACCTGAATATTCACCTGTTTCTCAGGAATAACCGGCCAAACAGTAAGGTGGTCGTTCACACGCATCCCGGTGAACTCATTGCCCTGACCCATCATCCGGACTTAAAAAATGAAAAGGTCATAAACCAGCTGATCTGGAGCATGCATCCGGAGGCCATAGTGGTGTTGCCAAAGGGCGTTGGCCTGGTACCTTATACCTTAACCGGCAGTCATAGCCTTGGAGTAGTTACGTTGAAAGCGCTTGAAAATCATGATGTTGTGCTTTGGGAGAAACATGGTTGCCTGGCTGTGGGCCAGGGGGTGGAGGAGGCGTTTGACCTGATTGATGTAGTAAGCAAATCGGCAGATATATATTTTAAATGCCGGCAGGCGGGATTTGTGCCGGAAGGATTAACCCCCGAACAACTGGAGCAGTTGAGGAGAGCTTTCGGTGAAGAAGAACCTAAGACTGACGACTGCTGACTGCCTGGGAACGTAAACAATTGGACACGATGTATCGTGTCCTACAATATTCGGACTGCCAACTGCCAACTGCCGACTGCCCGGGAACGTAAACAATTGGACACGATGTATTGTGTCCCTACAATATTCGGACTGCCAACTGAAAAACACTACCATGTTACAGAAAACACTACTCCATTCATTGTTACTATTCTTTCTTTTTTCTTGCGGTTTGTTTTCGCAGACCAGGAGTATCTGGTTAAATGGTTCTCCGCAGCTGATGAATATAAGTTATAATCCCAGTCAGAACGCAGCCGCCAAGGTTGAGGGATCTCCTTTCCTTACGGACCAGTTTCAGCCGGGTCAGCTTGTCTTCAAGGAAAACAATGAGGTGGTAAAAGACCTGGCTTTCAGGCTGGACCTGGCCACCGGTTTTATGCAGTTTATTTTCAGAGGCGATACCTTCGTGATCAGTAATCCCAACAAAATAGCCGAGATCACCTATGGTTCCCGTAGATTTTATTACCTCATCGGGTTCATCGGCAAAGACAGTCCTTCACCCGGATTCTTCGAATTACTCACTGATGGCAAGGTTCAGCTGATGATGCTCCGCAGGAAAGCACCCTTTAAGGATGAGTATGTGAAAAGCTATATGGGAGGAGGAGGTTCCGGAAGGTATTATTATAGCTACCAGGAAGATCTTTACCTAAGAAAAGGGGATGACGTACCCAGAAAGCTGGTTAAACGAAAACGTGTATTGTTAAAAATGTTGCCCGATAAACAGCCTGAAATAAAGGAATTTATGAAATCAAACCGGTTGAGTGCAAGAAAAATCGCAGATATCAAAAAAATTATAGACTTTTACAACAGTTTATGATTGTTCCCGGTTTCCGGATTTCTGTAGTTTAACCACTGATTTAAATATTTTTACCACATAATATTATGAAAAATCTTCTACCGGTGGTTTTTCTTTTCATCCTGGTCAGTTGTTTCCGGAGCAGCCCTCCTACCTGTGATGAACTGATCAGGGCGGACACTGAATTTTATACAATGTGCAAAGCGAAAGGTTTTCATGACGCCTTCCTTTACTATGCCGATGACAGCGTAATAAAAATAGATAACCATTCTTTTCCGGTCATAGGAAAAACAGCCCTGGAAGCCTGGCTGGCAGATGAGGATCCAAAACTTCCGCTGCAATGGAAACCGGTAAAGGCTGAAATCAGTCAGTCGGGGGATTTGGGCTATACTTTCGGCTATTGGAAACTGCCGGTCGCCGACACTGTTTATTATGGCAACTATGTGACTGTCTGGAAGAAACAAAAAGATGGTTCCTGGAAATATGTGCTGGACGGAGGCTCATCCTGCCCAAAACCGGAAATCTCGTTTTAATCCTGTTATTCCAACAAATCCCGTATCAGCCTTCACCCAAATACCTTAACTCCTGAACACCCGATCACATTCTTATCTCAATAAAAATCAATATCAAATGAAGTATTTATTACGCATTGCCCTCTTCTTCACCCTTCTCTCTGGTGAATATTCCTATTCCCAGGTCACCATAACCATGGGTGTTCAAAACGATATCAGCCTGGGCTGGAGCACTTACAACAGTGCGGCCAACACCAATTATCAGAACACCATGCAGTTTGCTGCTTATTCGCTCCTTGGAGAATATGGTGGAAATAAAAACAGGGTCATTTTCAATTTCAATTTATCGGTTATCCCGGCCGGCAGTATTATTACGAGTGCCAAACTGAATTTATATGCCATTTCATACAGCAGCCTTAACGGGCATTTCGGGACCAGCAATTCCTCCTTCCTCAAAAAGGTCACCGCTTCATGGAACCCGTTAACGGTTACCTGGAATAACTGTCCGGCCACTTCAACTGAAAATATGGTCACTCTGCCCCAAAGTACAAGCAATTTGCAGGATTACACTAATATAAACATCACAGGAATCATCAAAGATATCTATGAAAACCCCGGTTCGGGGTATGGCATATTATTAGGACTGATCAATGAGGCTTATGGAAATGGACTGGTGTTTGGTTCCAGCCATTTTGCCACTGTCTCAAAACGCCCTGTCCTGGAGATCACTTACCAGCCGCCTTATTTCAAACTGGAAGGATATGTGAAATATGCCAATACCCTTCAAACCCCGCTGAACAATGTCCGCCTGATCCTGATGAAAAACGGGAATATCCCTGTTGATACGTTGTTTACCAATACAAGCGGCTATTTTTCCACTAATATCGATTCTGACGGTGATTATACCCTGGTTGGAAATTGTCCGCTGCCATGGGGTGGTGTGAATAGCCTGGATGCTATGCTGACCCTCAGGGAATTCCTGGGACTGGAAGATTTAACAGGGATCTATAAAAAAGCTTGTGACCTGAATATGAGCAGCTATATCAATGCTACCGATGCCATGATGAACCAGGTCAGGCAATCGGGTCTTTCTTCAGGCTTTCCTGCCGGTGACTGGATCTTTGACAACAACTCATTCACGGTAACCGGTCCCGGTGAAACCACCCTCCAGGTGAAAACCCTTTGTACCGGCGACGTGAATGGTTCTTATTCCTTTTAACGTTCGAATACTTCCCGGTTCAGACGGTACAAGACCCCTTTGCCGGAAAACTCCATTTTCAGAATGTTCATGCTGACCAGGTTAACCAGCACATCTTCGGCTATATGGCTTGGAATCCCTGCCAGCAGGCAAAAGCCACCAAAGGTTATCGTTTCATTTTCCTGAAGGTATTGAAGCAATATTTCCTCCCCGTTGGAGAAAGAAAGGGTGGAATCGATCTGGTTTTTTTCCCTCTCCCAAACCTTTAACAATATCTTATTGGCTACCAGGTTCTGGTCTTTCACCCTGATATAAACAACCCAGCTGTCTTCGGTTTCCTGCGCATAATGAGGTCTTTTTTCGCTCGGATGGATGATGACCTCCACCACGGTCTTTTTTTTCGTTTCCCATCGCCTGGTCTCAAATTTCACCCTGGGTTTGCAATATTGGCGGGCTGCCACTTCTATCATAAAAATTTCTTCTTCCGACCGTACACCGGCAATAAAACCGTCATCCTTCACCCCAATCAGTAACCGTCCGCCATCCGTATTGGCAAAGGCAGCCATGGTCCTGGCGATCTTACGGGCATCAGAAATCTCAAACTTGAAATCCAGCTGTTGGTGCTCGCCTTCCTGAATGAGTTTTAGAATATAGGGATCCAATTTGAAAAGTTAACGGGTTACGAAGTTATGAGGTTACGAAGTTACGAGGTTATGAAGATATGGAAGGAAATTGTACTTTCGTAAGCGTGAAAACCACTTATTCATTTATCTTCAATACCCGTTCTTATGAAAAAAGCACTCCTTCTGGCCTTGCCGCTGTTTTTGCTGGCAACGTTATCCTGTAATGAATTTAAAAAACCCATGAATGGGAAAATGACCATGTTTATTCAAAAAAGCACAATTGACAAGGTAATTCATTCATTAACAGACAAATACGGCGACGCTGCCCGGTTCAGGATCGAAAAAGGGATTAGCCAGGCGGCCTTTTTCTGGAGAAAAGAAGACGGAAAGGAAAGTGATTTTGAACAGTTCTGTTCAGCGTATTTTATTCCCACGGAAAGCGGTCAGGATTCTCTTTTTCAGCGGTTAATGACTGATTATGAGACTCTTTTCGGCAACCTGAACAAGATCAACCTCGAACTGAAGAAGCCTCTTCATCTTGACCAGGGCCCCATCCTTCCCATCGATCAGCTGATCGGTGCTTATGATCCTTATGCTCACCTGCAGGACGATTTCTACCAGAATAAAATTGCCTTTGTTGTCCTGCTGAATTTCCCGTTTTACTCTTTGAAGGAAAAGAACGAGCTGGGCCCGAACTGGACCCGCAAACAATGGGCATATGCCCGTATCGGTGACTTTTACCTTTCAAGAGTACCGGCCGGCCTGCAGCAAAAATATTCAAAAGCCACTACCGATGCTGACACCTACATCTCTGAATATAATATTTTCATGGGAAATCTCATTGATAAGACCGGGAAGACCTTTTTTCCGGCCGATATGAAGCTGATCAGCCACTGGGGCATACGCGACGAGCTCAAATCCCATTATGCCGACAAGACCGGCGGGCTGGAGAAACAAAAGCTGATCTACCAGGTGATGAAACGGATCATCGATCAGTCTATTCCCCAGGCCGTTATTAACAATAAAGACCTGAAATGGGATCCTTATGAGAATAAGGTCAGAAAGGGTAAGGGGGTTATGGAGGTTATGGAGGGAGAACCCAATACCCGCTATAAATATCTGCTTGAAAATTTCAGGGCTGCCAGTGCGATGGACGCCTATAATCCTTTCTATCCCACCTTTATCGACAGAGCATTTGAACAGGGAATGGAGATTCCCCAGTCTGAAGTGGAAAAGCTCTTTACCGAATTTTGTTCCTCGCCCCAGGTGAAAGAGGTAGCTGCCCTGATCACCAAGCGAATGGGGAGACCTCTTCAACCCTTCGATATCTGGTACGACGGATTCAAAGGCCGGAGCGCTATTCCCGAGGAGGAGCTGAACAAGATCGTGGGTGAAAAATACCCCACTCCCCAGGCTTTTGCCGCCGATTTTCCCAATATCCTTGTAAAACTCGGATTTTCAGATGAAAAAGCCCAATTCCTTGCCTCGAAAATTGAGATCGATCCGGCCAGGGGTTCAGGCCATGCCTGGGGAACCCAGATGAAAGCCGACAAATCGCATCTCCGGACCCGGATTCCTGCAACCGGGATGAACTACAAAGGATTTAACATCGCCATCCATGAATTCGGCCATAATGTAGAGCAAACCATCACCATGCAGGACGTTGACTACTATGCCATGACCGGTGTTCCTACCACTGCCTTCACCGAAGCCCTGGCTTTCATCTTCCAGAAACGCGACCTTGAGTTGCTTGGATTTACCAAGGAAGACCCCAATAAATTTAACCTGATGACGCTGGATAATTTCTGGGCCGCCTATGAGATCATGGGTGTTTCGCTGGTGGATATGAAAGTCTGGAAATGGATGTATGCCAACCCCAATACCTCTCCTGAGAAACTGAAAGAATACGTGATTACTGCCGCAAAGGAAGTCTGGAACCAATATTATGCCCCTGTTTTCGGCATGAAAGACGAGCCAATTCTGGCCGTTTATTCGCATATGATCGATAATCCCCTCTACCTTTCTTCTTATCCTGTAGGACATCTTATTGATTTCCAGATAGAAAAACAAATCCAGGGAAAAAGTTTTGCATCAGAAGTGGAGCGGATGTTTAAAGCAGGAAGGTTAACACCGGAAGTATGGATGAAACAGGCCGTCGGAGAACCTGTTTCTATTAAACCGATGCTGGAAGCAACGACTGTTGCGCTGAAGGCAGTTGATAAATAGCGTTTTCGATTCTTTAGAAAATTAACTAGATTATTCCTGACAATCACCAGATTGTCTGAATGTTATATTTCTTTATATTAACGTCTTTTGTTATTAGTACTAAATTGTCACTGAGACATTGTGCAATTAATAGCCTGTCAAAGGGATCACGATGAATAAACTCTAAGGTTGACACAACGAGAGCATGCTCAGTTAATACCGGCAATATTTCAAACCCATTTTTCTCAATCAATGTGAGCAAATGCATTATTCCATTTCTGATTTGAAGTTTATCTAAACTGATTTTAATTGCAATTTCCCAGATTGAAGCTATACTTACAAATTTAGAACTACTTACATCTTCTATGGCCAGTTTTGCATGATCCGATATCCTTTCATCTCCAGTCAAAAACCAGATAATAGCATGAGTATCAAGAAGTAAGTCCATTACATATATTCTTTAAAATCTTCAAGAGGCTCATCAAAATCCGGAGACATAACGATTTGTCCTTTGGCACAACCAAACTTTGGCTTTTTCTTACCGGATTCTTTTTTTCTTTTGCTCAATAAAAAATCAATAAAGTCATTTACCTCTGATTTAAGATCGGAAGGTAAAATGTTAATTTTTTTATATAGATGCGCGTATTCCATTCTTCACTAAATTTTTTCAAGGTACAATTCTGGAAATTAACCGCAATAAGTGGAAGTTAATATTCAAATAACAAAAATAATAAAAAGTAACAGACTCCTCAAAGCTGATTTAATTTAACTGATAACTAACATTAGCACACCAGTACACCAGCAAACTACCACACCTGATTATTAATGGTTTGCTCTATTATTAAAGGATAATGCTGATATTCCAGTAAATGTATCCTGGCGGCAAGGGTTTCCGGAGTATCTCCTTCCATGACCGGGCATCGGGCCTGGAAAATTATATCTCCTTCATCGTAATGCTCATTTACATAGTGAATGCTGATCCCGCTTTCTGTTTCTCCTGCAGCGATCACGGCTTCATGAACATGATGACCATACATGCCTTTACCACCGTATCCGGGTAATAATGCAGGATGTATGTTCACTATCCTGCCCGGGAAAGCCTTAACCAGTGAAGGGGGGACCAGGAGGAGGAAACCGGCCAGCACAATAAAATCAACGTGAAACTGACGGAGTACTTCAAGAACCCTGTCTTCCTCCCTGAATTCCCCGGGTGTAAAAACGAAAGACGGGACTTTCAGGGAGGCTGCCCGCTGAAGAACAAAGGCATCAGCTTTGTTACTCAATACCAGGCAAATGGTAATTGAAGGATGGCCGGAAAAGTATTCGGTGATACGTTGGGCATTGGTACCTGAACCGGAAGCGAAGATGGCGATATGGGTCATGGTAAGGGATTGTAACCGGCTAAAGTATGAAAATTAGCTCTCTAACCGGTAGTTATCTTATTATTTATCATAGGGTTAACAAGGTTAAACCAGTGATTTTCAACATTTTTTTTGGAGTTTGTTAATAAATGTTATTTCTTTGCAGCCCAAAACCAAAAAAACAAAAAACATGTCAGACATTGCAGCAAGAGTAAAAGCTATCATAGTTGATAAGCTTGGTGTAGACGAGAACGAGGTAACACCGGAAGCCAGTTTCACCAATGATCTCGGCGCCGATTCCCTTGATACCGTCGAGCTGATCATGGAATTCGAAAAGGAATTCAACATTGCGATTCCGGATGATCAGGCCGAGAAAATCGGTACCGTAGGAGAAGCCGTCTCCTATATTGAAAACAATACAAAGTAAAAGAAATCAACTCTGTTTAATGCAGCTTAAGCGCGTTGTTGTTACAGGGCTTGGCGCCATCACACCCATAGGTAACAGTGTTCCGGAATACTGGGACGGATTGCTGAAAGGAGTTAGTGGCGCCT
Source organism: Bacteroidota bacterium (assembly GCA_026391855.1). Lineage (GTDB taxonomy): Bacteria > Bacteroidota > Bacteroidia > Bacteroidales > CAIXZF01 > JAKLIX01. Next base: position 12,150 of record JAPLDE010000018.1, read on the forward strand.
CTCCGATCACAAGGTTTGACCCTTCCAAGTTTAAGACTCAGTTTGCCTGTGATGTAAAAGGATTTGATCCTTTACAGCATTTCGACCGGAAGGAGGTCAGAAAATTTGACCTGTATGCCTTGTTTGGGTTGGTTTGTGCTCATGAGGCCTTTCTGAATTCGGGTCTGGACCTGGAAAAAATTGACCTGGAAAGGGCCGGGGTGATCTGGGCATCAGGAATTGGCGGTTTATCTACCTTTTACGAGGAAGTGGCTGCCTTTGTTGCCGGAGACGGAACTCCGCGTTTCAATCCCTTCTTTATTCCCAAGATGATCGCTGATATTACAGCAGGGCACATCTCTATCCGTTATGGGTTCAGAGGACCAAACTTTGCTACTGTATCAGCCTGTGCATCTTCAGCCAACTCATTGGTGGATGCTTTCAACTATATCCGTTTGGGTAAAGCTGAAGTGTTTATTACAGGAGGATCTGAAGCAGCACTTACTCAACCGGGAATAGGAGGGTTTAATGCGCTCCATGCCTTATCCACCAGGAATGACGATTACGCCACCGCATCAAGGCCTTACGACAAAGACCGTGATGGTTTTGTATTAGGAGAAGGCGGCGGAGCGCTGATCCTTGAAGAACTTGAACATGCATTGGCCAGAGGTGCCAACATTTACGCCGAAGTGGCAGGCGGCGGCCTTTCTGCCGACGCTTACCACATGACGGCTCCCCATCCCGAAGGCATCGGAGCCATAAAATCGATGAGAGATGCCATCATTGATGCAGAGATGAAACCGGAGGATGTTGACCATATCAATACCCATGGTACTTCTACCCCCCTGGGTGATGTTGTCGAACCAAAGGCCATTCTCTCCCTGTTTGGTGAACACGCTTACAAAATTGCTATTAACTCTACCAAATCCATGACCGGCCACCTGCTCGGTGCCGCCGGCGCTATTGAATCTATTGCTACTGTTCTGGCCATTCACCACAATATTGTCCCTCCTACAATCAATCACTTTACTGATGATCCTGAGATAGACAATAATCTGGATTTCACCTTCAATAAAGCCAAACCCCGGGAAATAAATGTTGCGATGAGTAATACTTTCGGATTTGGTGGTCATAACGTCACGGTGGTCTTTAAGAAATTTTCAGGGAAGTAATTGAACCTTCATCTCTTACGGTCAAAAATCAAACATTCATCTCAGGATAAAAATCTCATTTTATCCATTAAATATATTTTCGGTTTCTCTCCGGGTAATATTTTCCTGTATAAACTGGCTTTCCGCCATAAGTCGGCCGCGGCGATGCGATACTGTCGGCGGTGGTTGCCGATTATCTCTTTAAGATCTTCCCGCTGAAAGATGAAGGCTTCCTTACGGAAATGCGCTCAAAGATGGTCAGCCGGGTGCAACTGAACAAGCTTTCCCTGAAACTCGGACTGGATAAGTTCATCGAATCTCAGCAGGATTACTCCGGACCCAACAAATCGATGATGGGTGATGCCTTTGAGGCGTTTATCGGCGCCTTGTATATTGATAAGGGCTATAATTTCACCAAGGATGTTATCGTCAACAACATCATTGCCCACCATTTTGACATGGATGAGCTTGAAACCACAGAGACCAACTATAAAAGCAAGATCCTGGAATGGTCGCAAAAAGAAAAGATCCCGGTGGAATTTGTTGTTATTTCTGAGACCGGGAGCAGTCATAAAAAGCAATATATTGTTGAAGTTCAGGTAGATAACCAGGGTATTGCCAAAGGAGTGGATTATTCGATAAAAGGGGCTGAGCAATTTGCCGCCGAGAAGGCTTTCGATATCCTTCAACTGAACCGTTAGCCATTGCTGAAAGAAAGTTAATTTTTCCTTCAATCTTATTTTGCCTTATCTTTATAGGTGATTAAGCTTTGCATACCATGGCAAGGAAGGTATTACAGGACTTAGACGAAGACCCGGAATTTCAGATAGTAGGTATTGCAGCACCATTGCGGGATTTCCGGCTGGCTTACTACCTGAACAAAGATCTTTACCTGAAGCTGACCAGGCTCGATGAGCTGGAAGTCAGGTTTGCCGGACAGGAAACACCGGCCAGGTTTTCATTTTACCAATGCAGCGATAAAGACAGTGAACTGTATTTTTACCTGATCTCCAACAAGAATTCACAGGGAATACTGGTTCCCGAACAATGGCAGTCAGATTTTTTCCTGGTCATCAAAGGTCCTTTTTCCCAGGAATCCCTCTATCGTTTTTTAAAATCTATCAGGCAGATAAACAATGTGTTAGCTGCATTTTCTATCAATCTGAAACGCAATAAAAAACTGGATAATTTCCTCAGCGAGATTGAATTACACACCGTTTCAATCAACAAGAAAAGCAGGATCAAAAAGCCCGGAACCTAGGCCATAAACGACACCAGTCTGGGGTAATCTTCTTCGGTCAGCCTGATGTTGGCTCCGTTCACTTTACTTTTTATCATCTGATCGATGATCTGCTGGTGGTGGTTGGTAGTGAGTTTTATTTCCTTCAGACGAACCGGTGATTCCAGCTTTTTAAACAGGGCTTCCAGTTTTTCTATGGTTTTATCGATAGAATCTGTGTTAAAGAGGTTCTTCCCCAGCAGCTGAATTCTTTCGGGAATCTGATCTTTCACGAGTTTAAGCCAGGCCGGATAGGCGATGGAGAGGGTGGCTCCATGTGGTGTATCATACAATACAGATATTACATGGCCGATGCTGTGAACACCCCATTCACCGGAGACACGTCCATTGATGGTAATTCCGTTCAGGGCGAGGGTGGCAGCATACATGATCCTGGCTCTCAGGTCATAATCCCGGAGATTTTTCAGCAGATCCGGGCCATATTCCATGGCTTCTTTGATAACGGAGAAAACGATCTTGTCTGAAAGGGAGGCATCTCCCTTACCAAAATAACTTTCCAGGGCATGGGCTATAAGGTCAACTACGCCATAAGCAGTGTAATTCTTTGGGACTGAGAAAGTATTGGAAGGATCAAGAAAGGAATGCCTGGGATACATCAGGGGATTTCCGAAGCCCTGTTTGTTTTTCGACCGGACATTCTGCAATACTGCGAAAGGATTCATTTCGGTGCCGGTGGCTGCCAGGGTGAGCACAGCCATCACCGGAATGGCCGATGTTGGTTTGGCTTTCTGTGCAAAAAAATCCCAGGCCGACTGATAGGCCGGAATGGTTATGGAAATAACTTTAGCTGAATCGATCACGCTTCCTCCGCCTACCGCAACAATCACATCAATGGCCTTTGCCCTGCCTAATGCTGCAGCGGCATCCACATCTTCAACAACCGGATTCGGCTTTATCCCACTGTATTCGTAGACTTCAGCCTTCACTTTTGTCAACTGTTGTAAGATCTGCTGATATAATCCGGTCTGTTTTACAGAACCTTTGCCATATACCAGCAGCACCCTTTTTCCGTATTTAGCCACCGTGTTTCCCAGTTCGTTCACTACATCCCTGCCAAAATGCAATACGGTTGGATTATGTACAATGAAATTTTCCATCACCTGAAAAATTAATTTATGAGTACGAAACTAAGAAAAAAAATTGAACCCCAATGTTAAGTGGGCTGCAATTAATATCAACTATCAATAATAATGAAGCTAAGCGTTGTTTTCCTCCGAGATCATGCCGCTTCCCAGACAGCGGTTTCCCTCCTTATCGTAAATGACCCCGAATTGTCCGGGAGCAACCCCGTGAACGCTGGTTTCCGAATGTATTTTAACAAGACCTCCTTCCAGCGAAAGGAAACCCCGGGTGAATTCCGGAGTATGCCTTATTTTGAAACTGATCTCTCCCTGAAGGAAGATGTCGTCTCCCAGTGGGTTATCAGTAATAAACTGAAAATGGGTCAGATAGATATCCTGACGGTATACCGGTAAGGGGTCGTATCCGTTAGACACATATATAACGTTTTCAGGTATATTTTTCTTCACCACTATCCAGGGTCCGCCGCTTAAACCTGTTCCTTTTCGCTGCCCGATGGTATGGAACCAGAAACCCCTGTGGGTTCCCAGTATCTTCCCTGTTTCAAGTTCAACGATCTTCCCTTCCTTTTCCCCAACATATCTTTTGATAAATGATGAATAGTTGATTTTTCCCAGAAAACATATCCCCTGACTGTCGGGCCTTGTAGCACTGGGAAGGGCTGCGTCAACCGCTATTTTCCTTACTTCCGGTTTTAACAGTCCGGCCAGTGGAAATCTGAGCTTCGACAGCTGGTGACGGTCGATCTGACCCAGGAAATAAGTCTGGTCTTTTCGTTTATCCTTACAGGTTTTCAGGAATAAACTCCCGCCTTCTCTTTCGACATCGGCATAATGACCTGTGCTGATGAATTCGAAGTCCTTTCCGTACTTATCATCAAAGCTGCCAAATTTGATGAGCTTGTTGCACATCACATCAGGGTTGGGTGTGAGACCGTTTTTTACCGATTGAATGGTATAGTCAACCACCCTTTCCCAATATTCCTCCTGAAGGGAGACGATATCCAGTTTCAGACCATATTTATGGGCCAGGAAGGTAACGATCTCAATATCCTCTTCCGACGGGCAGGAAACAAATCCCGGTTCATCCTCCAACCCTATTTTTATATAGAACAAGTGAGGATCAAGTCCTTCTTCCTTCAGTAAATGAACAGTAACGGAACTATCGACACCTCCTGAAACCAATGCGGCTATTTTCATGCTGCAAAATTACAGGAAAAGTTGTTCCGGTCGGCAGTAGGGACATGCTACAGCATGTCCAAATCTTAACGGTACGATGCAGTTGGCAGTTGGCAGTTGGCAGTTGGCAGTTGGCAGTCCGCAGTTGGCAGTTGGCAGTTGGCAGTTGGCAGTTGGCAGTCGGCAGTTGGCAGTCGGCAGTTGGCAGTCGGCAGTTGGCAGTTGGCAGTCGCTACTTCTTCTCCTTCTTTTTTTCCAGGTTCTTCACCTCTTTCACTTTCTTCCCTTTGGAAAAGGTGACTGTATAAAGGATTTTACCGGTTTTATCGAAATATTTCCATTCACCTTCCCGGATCTCATTTTTATAAAATCCTATGGCTGAGGGTATTCCATTTGAATAATAGCTCACCCATTTGCCTTCAGGATGACCATCGACGAGCATCTGTTCCTGTAATTTTATCCCGCTGGGATCGAAGAAGGTCCAGTATCCGTTCTTTTTGTCCTCCTTATAGCTGCCTGTTTCCTGCATTAATCCGGTATTGTACCATTCGGTCCATCTTCCGTCCTGCAGGCCGTCTTTATAACTTCCTTCCGACTGCTGCTGCCCGTTCATGTACCAGAAAGCCGAACGGCCATGGCGGATGCCCATCTTATACATATTGTCGTATTTTGGCTTGTGGTTTGAATACCACCCCATCCAGTGTCCGTTCATCATTCCTTCGGTAAACGGGCCTTTGTCTTTCACAGTGCCGTCTTCATACCAACTGGTCCATTCCCCTTCTTCCTTGTCATTCAGAAAGTTACCCTCTCTTTGCTTTTTACCGTTCTCGTAATAACTGATCCATAAACCATCCCTTTTACCGGCTACATATTTTCCTTCTCTCCATTTTTCACCGGTCCGGTAATAGAAAACCCAGTATCCGTCCTGTTTTCCTTCTTTGAAAGGTCCTGTGCTGCCGATATTTCCTTCTTCATGATAGAAGATCCAGATGCTATCCTGGAGGTCATTCAGCAGCTTTCCTTCCATTTCTGTTTTCCCGCTTTCCCTAAACCAATGGACATACCCGTTGAGTTTATCACCGTGGTAAGTTCCTTCAAATTCCGGTTTCCCATCTTCAAACCAGGTCCGTGTGGGTCCTTCTTTCACGTCAATGGAGTAAAGCAGTTCTTCTTTCATTTTCCCTGTTTTCCACCAGGTATTCCAGGGTCCGTCTTTTTTCCCGTTCTTAACCTTTCCTTCCCTTTCTATCTGCCCGTTTTCGAACCAGGAGACCTGCGAACCATTTTCCATCTCCATCTCGCTCCATTTGGCACCATTCTCAAACCAGTAAAGCCATTTCCCGGTTTTTTGGCCATGAAGGTAGTTACCCTCTGAATACTTCATTCCGTTCACGTACCAGGAGGTCCAGCTTCCTTCTTCGAGGCTGTCTTTCAGCAAGCCTTCAGATTTCTTCTGTCCCGTGGGCCAGAAAAAGATTTTCTGTTCCTGGGCCGGTGAGGCAAGGGAGAGGAACATCAATGCCAATAAGGCAGCAGAACGGATATTCTTCATTTGTTTCTTTCTGTTGTAAAAATGACGAGTTGTTCAAGGGAATCCCTGGTCGGGCTGACAGGGAAAGTATGCAGGATGTCGAGGGCTTTATCCCTGTATTCAATCATTTTTTGCCTGGAATAGTCAATTCCCCCGCTGTTGTTCACTTTTTCGATGACCCTTTTTACCATTTCCGGGTCATTATTGTGCCGTTTGACCAGGTAAATGATCTTTTTCTTCTCGAAATAATCAACGTTTCTAAGCAGGTAGATCAACGGGAGTGTCATTTTCTTTTCTTTGATATCGATCCCGCGGGGTTTTCCGATGGCAAGACCGTCGCCGTAATCAAACAGGTCGTCCCTGATCTGGAAGGCAATGCCGGCATATTCTCCGAAAAGATACATCTTGTCGACGATTTCTTTCCCGGCTTTAACCGATTCGGCTCCTATTGCTGTGCAGGAAGCAATGAGTGAAGCCGTTTTTTTCCGGATAATCTCAAAATATACTTCTTCTTTAATATCCAGATAACGGGCTTTTTCTATCTGTAACAGCTCCCCCTCGCTCATCTGGCGGGTAGCCCTGGAAACGATTTTCAGCAGGCTGAAATCGTCGTTGTCGAGGGCAATGAGCAATCCCTTGGAAAGCAGGTAATCGCCTATCAGCACCGAGATCTTGTTTTTCCAAAGGGCATTCAGTGAGAAATACCCTCTCCTCTCATTTGAATCGTCAACCACATCATCATGGATGAGGGTGGCTGTATGCAGTAATTCGATCAGTATGGCACCTCGGTAGGTAACATCCGTGATCTCACCGCAGAGGCTGGCCGAAAGAAACACGAAGAGGGGCCTCATCTGCTTGCCTTTCCGCCGGATCACAAACCGCATGATGATATCGAGCAGCGGCACCTTGCTTTGAAGGGATTCTCTGAACCTGCCTTCGAAAGCAGCCATATGTTTCTCAACGGGAAGCTGTATCTGATCAAGAGAAATCAATCGGCCTGTCTAGTTTTTAAGTTTTTCTACAACGGATTTGTCAAAGGTTTTACCTATTGGATAAACGTTAAACTTATGATCCCAGTATGGTGTTCGCTCATAGAACCAATTCAATATCATTTCAGGACTTTGGGCAAATTTTGGGTCTGCCGTTTTCATTTTCTGAAGTTCGACGACGATGTCAGGGTCCTTTTCCATCATTTCCCGGGCCATTTTCTCCATTACATAGCTTTCGGCATATTCTTTCTGCTCAAATATGGTATTAAAAAAGCCCCAATAGGCCAGGGAAGTGGAGGCCATCGGTTCAAGCAGGTAAGCAATCACTTTGGCTGAGCGCTGGTTCATATCCACTACAATTGTCCCGACCGGCCAGGTAACTTCTTCCAGGATGGTATCACACTTGAATGAAGCGATCTGCCTTCCCTCATAGGGTATCGGTTTGAAGGTAACCTCCCGGAATCTGTAAGAGCTTACTTTCAGCCTGGTTTCTTTTTTCGTGGTAAAATACTGAATTCCGTGCACCGAAAGCTTATCGATGACTTCCTTCCATTCAGGCGGGATCAGGTAGGCTTCAGGCAGCATCGCTGTAATAGAAGGAAATACCTTATTGAAGTAGGGGATCCGGAAAACGGCCGGTTTGTTTGTATATTTAAACCATTGTCCTCCCGAAAGGGCACTTTTTTCAGACGTGTATTCAAACCCCAGGAAATCAATCATAACACTGTCTTTCTCAGACATTTCGTATTGTATAGGGAAGGGTGTTTTCCTGAGTTCCCCGACGGTGAATTTATCGGATTCTCTGACCATATCGATCACTTTCCGGTAATCGCGGTTGAGTACTTCAAGCGAATGTCTAAGCATTTCATAAGTAGCCGTTACCCTGGTTTTATAATCTTTCAGCATATGCGATTCAATCAGGAGACTTGGGCGGTTTTGTACCATGCAATAGCCTTGAGACAGCATTGGGGGAGTCGCCCAGCTTTCAAGCCCGCTCCTGGGATCATGCCAGTTACGGAAGGAAACATAGGAAATGATAGGGTAACCCGATTCTTTCATCTTAATGTCAACTGTCCGCAGGAATTCATCAGACTGCCAGCGTGTGAGGGCTGGGTCCATATCGCCGCAGGTTTCCATGCCATATGTTATAACATACTGAAAATCAGCGCCATCGGTAACATGGCAATCGATAAAGAAATCAGGAAGCCATTCCTGGTAAAGCGAAAGCCAGCTTTTGATCTCGGGGGTTTCAGCTTTCAGGTAATCCCTGTTCAGGTTAAGGTTCAGGGCATTGGTCCGCCACCCTGCCTCTGCCGGTCCGTTTTGGTTGATGCGGTTACCGGGGCCAAAACGTTCATGTCCGTCAACATTCAGAATGGGAATGAAAAGGAGGGTAACATTATCGAGCAGGTTTTCATATTTTTTGCTGATCACGATATCCCGTATCAGCATTAACCCGGCATCTTTACCGTCAGGTTCACCGGCGTGGATGCAGGCCTGTATCAATACAACCGCGTTATTTGAGTTATGGACCGCCTGCGGATCGAAATTTCCGCGCTTATCTACGATCACCAGGGGAAGATCCCTGCCCTGAAGGCTGGTGCCGAACCTTGTATAATGAACCCAGGGAGAAGCTTGTGCCAGCTGCTTGCAGAACCGTATGGTTTTATCGTATCGGGGTGTTTCCCTGAATCCGGATTTTTCATAAAACGTTTCCATTGTTGTTTGCTGTGCTGAGCAGTAGATAAAAGGGAAAAGCATCAGCAACAATACAAGTATAAAACGATTCTCCTTCATTATATTATATTGATATTTAGTCGATTAAACAAATTATCACCGGTATAGTTATTGATCTCCGAATGAAATCTCCATTTTTCTTGCCTTTTCAATCAACGAAAAGCCTGCAGGCACGGTTTTCAGTTTTTCCCCCACCTCCGATAAAGGTACCTCTACAATGTTTCCTCCAACATAAGCCATCATACCGCCGAATTTTTCCTGGGCTATCATTTCAACTGCCGAGGATCCGTAACGGGTGGCCAGGATGCGGTCCATAGGGGAGGGGCTTCCCCCCCTTTGAATATAACCCAGTATTGTTTCACGGGTTTCCAGCCCTGTATTTTTTTTGATCATTTCCCCTATATGCTGAGCTGCAGATTTGTTTTCCGGGTGTACAATCCCTTCTGCCACAACAACGATAGAGTATGGCTTTTTGCGATTGGCACGGCTGATCATATAATCGCAAACCGCTTTTTCATCAAAAGGAATTTCAGGAAGAAGGATGACATCTCCTCCGCCGGCAACACCCGAATACAGGGCCAGCCAGCCAGCATGATGTCCCATCACCTCAATAACCATGATCCGTTTATGGGAGTTGGCCGTGGAATGAAGCCGGTCGATGCTTTCGGTGGCTATCCATAACGCAGAATCGAACCCGAAAGTGATTTCAGTACCCCATACATCATTGTCGATGGTTTTCGGTATCCCGATCACATTCAACCCCTCCTCTGCCAATAGTGAGGCTGTCCGTTGAGTACCGTTCCCCCCTATACACACAAGTGCATGTAAACCAAGCTCTTCGTAATGCTTCTTGATCAGCTGGGGTTTATCGAAAAGCAATTCGTTGCCTGCTTTTTTCTTGAAAGGTTTCTCCCTGGAAGTACCCAGGATGGTCCCGCCATGGGTTAAGATGCCGGACAGGTCGTCTTCACCCAGAGGAATAGTTTCTTTGTTTATCAACCCAAGAAATCCTGAAGAAATACCAATGACTTCCATTCCGTATTCCAGGATGGCTGTTTTTCCCACACCCCTGATGGCAGCATTAATTCCCGGACAATCACCCCCCGCAGTTAGGATGCCGATCCGCATCCCTTTTTTTGAGTGGTCCATGGGATAAAAAGATTATTATTTCCTTCTTACTTCTACTTGTTCGTAACCTTCGATGATATCACCCTCCTTGATGTCGTTGAAGTTTTCGATGTTCAACCCGCATTCATAACCGGTTGATACTTCTTTTACATCGTCTTTGTATCGTTTCAGTGAGCCCAGTGAGCCGGTATACACGACAATTCCATCCCTGATCACACGTACAGGTGTATTCCTGGTCACTTTTCCGTCGAGTACCCGGCATCCGGCAATGGTACCCACCTTGGTGATCTTAAAGACCTGCTGGACTTCGATATTACAGGTGATCTTCTCTTCATATTCAGGTGTTAGCATACCTTCAATGGCCGATTGTATCTCATTGATGGCAGTGTAAATGATGGAATACAGGCGGATATCGATCTGTTCTTTTTCGGCCAGTTTACGGGCATTCAGAGAGGGTCTTACCTGGAAGGCAACGATGATGGCATTACTGGCGGATGCCAGCAATACGTCGGATTCAGTTACCTGCCCGACCGATTTGTGGATGACATTGACCTGAACCTGTTTGGTAGACAGTTTTAAAAGTGAATCGGATAAGGCTTCCACCGATCCGTCCACATCACCTTTCACAATGATATTCAACTCTTTAAAATCACCGATGGCAATACGTCTTCCTATTTCGTCGAGTGTAATGTGTTTCTGTGTTCTGATACCTTGTTCGCGCTGAAGCTGCAAGCGTTTGGATGCAATGGCCTTGGCTTCTTTTTCGTCTTCCATTACGTTAAAGGTGTCTCCGGCCTGGGGAGCGCCTGTGAGGCCGAGCATCAGGACCGGTGAAGAAGGACCTGCCGTTTTAACGGCTGTGTTTCTTTCGTTGTACATGGCTTTCACCCTGCCGTAAATCGATCCGGCCAGGATGATATCCCCAATTTTCAGGGTTCCGTTTTGTACGAGCAACTTGGCTACATATCCCCTTCCTTTGTCGAGGGAGGATTCGATGATGGTTCCATATGCATTCCTGGAAGGGTTGGCTTTAAGGTCAAGCAACTCAGCTTCCAGCAAAACTTTTTCAAGGAGGAGATCGATGTTAATCCCCGCCTTGGCAGAGATCTCCTGGCTTTGATATTTCCCGCCCCAGTCTTCAACCAGGATATTGAGGTTAGCCAGCTGTTCCTTTATCTTTTCAGGATTGGCCGAAGGTTTATCTATCTTATTGATGGCAAACACCATAGGCACACCTGCTGCCTGGGAATGGTTGATGGCTTCCACTGTCTGGGGCATCACGGCATCATCGGCCGCAATAATGATGATGGTCAAATCCGTCACCTTGGCACCCCTGGCACGCATGGCGGTAAAGGCTTCGTGTCCGGGTGTATCCAGGAAAGTGATCTTTCTTCCGTCTTCCAGTTTTACCTCGTAGGCACCGATATGCTGGGTTATTCCTCCGGCTTCACCGGCAACCACATTGGTTTTGCGGATATAGTCAAGAAGGAGGGTCTTTCCGTGGTCAACATGGCCCATGACTGTTACAATGGGCGGGCGATATTGCAAATCCTCCAATTTGTCGGTCATCTCCAGTTCCTCAATGGCTTCCTGGACCTCCACACCTACGAATTCAACTTTATAACCAAACTCATCGGCAACAAGAACAATAGTTTCAGCATCAAGCCGCTGGTTGATGGAGACCATCAGCCCAAGCTGCATACAGGTGGAAATAACCTGGGTAATGTGCACATTCATCATCACAGCCAGGTCGTTTGCAGTAACAAACTCAGTACACTTGATGATTTTTCTTTCCTCTGCAAGACGGCTTTGTTCTTCCAGCAATTGCTGGGAAACAAGGTCTCTTTTTTGTTTTCTGTATTTTGATGCTGTTTCTGGATATCCTCCTCGCTCAGTTCAACCTTTACCGGTTCCTTCTGATAGCGTTTATCTTTGGATTTACCGGCAGGGTGGGGGCTTGGCGGACGGGGTTTTTGATCTTTCGGAGTCTCAGCTTCCGGTTCAACCGCGATCACTTGTTTCTTGATCCTCTTTCTCTTCTTCTTCTTCGATTTTAATTTTTCATCCGAGGAAGAAGCCACCGGTTTTTTCTCTACCGGCAGGTCAATTTTTCCAAGAATGGTCGGCCCCTCCAGTTTTGGAGTCTGGGTCCGCATAAAATTGGATTCGCGAACAGGTTCGGGAGGGGCAATTTTAATTTCTTCTACTAATGTCTCGATAACAGGTTCTTTATGTTCTGTAATAACTTTTTCTGTAACAGGTGATGGTGTTTCTTCCGGTTTTTCCTCTATCTTTTCCTTAACCGGTTCTGTAGTTTCAATGGCGGCCTCCTCAGCAGGAACGGCAGCCTGTTCGTCAGTTTTTTCTTTCTTCCCTTTTCCTTTACCCTTCTTCGAACTTTTTGACGGAGGATAAAGGGTGTCAAGGTCAATCCTGCCGATGATCTTTATACCACCTTCTTCCGTTGTTTCTGCGACAGGCGTTTCTTCGGCAGGCTTTTCATTAATGACTTCCGGAGAAGATACAGCAACCGGCATTTCAACTTTTTCAACCGGCAGATCGGTAATCGTTTCTTCAGGGACCACAGGGAGCGGGGCCTCTTCCTGAGCAGGTTTACTGATCACCTCAGGTTCAGCGGCAATTTCCGGGGTGGTATCAGCGGCTTGGGCAGCAGGGGCAGGGGGGACAACAGCGGGAACAGGGGCTGGAGTGACTTTTGCAGCTGTTTTTGTTTCCTTCTTCTGTTTTTCGGTAGTCGTTTTAAATCGCTCAAATTCTTTATCATACCCGATATACATATTCTTGATAAAGATATCATCGGGTTCTTCTTCGGGTTCGGCTTCTTTTTTTGCAAGTGCCTGATCATCAATGGATATGGATTCCTTGGGTGCGACGTCAAGACCGATTTTCCGGGCTTCTTCCTTAACCTTAATATCCGACTGAAACTCTTTTGTTAGAACCGCAAAAATTTCCGGTGAGAGTTTGGTGTTCGGATTCGAATCGATCTGGAATCCTTTCTTATGCAGAAAGTCTACCACATGCTGAACCCCGACGTTCAACTCTTTGGCCGCTTTACTTAACCTTATTCCCTTACCAGATTCTTCCATAGATGGAGGTGTGCCCTTGGCTTATTAGCAGCCAATTTGGCTCAAAATTACTACTATTTTTATTTATTCAAACTCTGCCTTCAATATCCGGATGACTTCCTTCACTGTTTCTTCCTCTAAATCAGTGCGTCTGACCAGCTCATCCACATCCAGGGCCAGTACGCTCTTGGCTGTATCACAACCAATATTCTTGAATTCTTCGATGATCCATTCATCAATTTCATCGGTGAATTCCAACAGGTCAACATCCTCATTATCAATGTCTGTATCCCTGTAAACGTCAATTTCATAACCCGACAACTTGCCGGCCAGTTTAATATTATACCCCCCTTTTCCGATGGCCAGAGAAACCTGGTCGGGCTTCATATATACCTCGGCTCTGCGGTTTTCCTCATCCAGGGTGATGGAAGAGATTTTTGCAGGACTAAGGGCCCGCTGGATAAAAAGGGCTACATTGCTGGTAAAGTTTATCACATCGATGTTCTCATTCTTCAGTTCCCTGACAATCCCGTGGATTCGGGAGCCTTTCATTCCGACACAGGCGCCCACCGGGTCGATGCGGTCGTCGTATGATTCAACGGCGATTTTTGCTCTTTCACCAGGCTCACGGACAATTTTCTTGATCGTGATGAGTCCGTCGTACACTTCCGGTACTTCCTGCTCGAAAAGACGCTCCAGGAAGGTTTCAGAGGTCCGTGAAAGGATGACCCTGGGGTTGTTGTTCTCCATCTCCACTTTGGCTACAACGGCCCTCAGGTTGTCTCCCTTGCGGTAATTGTCATGTTTTATCTGCTGGCTCTTTGGAAGGATCAGTTCAATGCCTTCTTCATCCAGTACCAGTATCTCTTTTTTCCATACCTGGTAAACGTCTCCGGAGATGATCTCACCGATCTTCTCCACATATTTCTTGTAAACATTGTTCTTTTCATACTCCTGGATCTTGGCGATCAGGTTCTGCCTGATGGCAAGGATCTCGCGACGGCCAAAATCCATCATTTTCATGGCCTCCGACACTTCTTCCCCAACCTCAAAATCGGGTTCAATTTTTATGGCTTCCGATAAGGCAATCTCCACGTTCTCATTCTCAATGTCACCATCGTCAACAATGATACGGTTCCTCCAGATCTCCAGGTCGCCCTTGTCAATATTGACAATGATATCAAAATTATCGGCCGAACCATATTTCTTCGCCAGCATGTGTCTGAAAACATCTTCCAGAATCCGCATCATCGTCTCCCTTTCAATATTCTTGAATTCTTTGAATTCGGAGAAGGTTTCGACTAAATTCAGGTTTTCCATACTACAGGATGTATTTGATTTTCAATTATTAAATGTGAAATGAAATAATTATTTTTGATTCTTTAATACTTTCAAAAGGGATTACAACCAACATTTCTTCAGCTGAAGCTTTGCTTTTTTTGTTGCTTTTTTCAGGTGTGAGTTCGAGTTTAATATGATCGTCTTCTACATTTTTCAGAATTCCAAGTTTAACGGTTTCGTCCAGGAGTTTCACTTCCAGTGTCCTTCCGGTATGCTTGGGATACTGTCGTTTCAGCATCAGGGGCTGGTCGGCACCGGCCGATGAAACCTGCAGCTCAAAATCCTCCTTTTCCCTGTCGAACTGACCTTCAATAAAACGGCTCAGGGTGACACAATCCCTGATGGTCACACCGGTGTCACCATCGATGGTTATCAGGATATTATTACCCTTGCGGATACTGACATTCATCAGGAAAAGCCCGGTATCCCTGAGCTTTTCTTCCACCATCTGCCGGATCAATGCTTCGCTGATCATTCCTTCCTTTTTTTTAATAAAAGAGGGGACATGCGTCCCCTCTAGCCATTTTCTTCTGTATCTTATTGAGCAGGATGTCAATAGCGACATCCGGAATCTTCGCGGTGCAAAGATAGTAATTTTTATTAACCGCATAACAAACCCTTGATTTTTTTGGATTTGACGCTGATTTTCACCCTTAAGGCGATATGATGAAATGCTTCCCTTCTGTTCAATAATACCGGATGATATTTTATCAATCGGTTTCACAAAGAGGTAGTTATTCCAAGGCTGTATTCTTATGCTGCCTTCAAAAATGATGGTGTTTTTCGCTTATTCCTATGACAATGAGCAGGATTTGTACCCGTCCATCCAGTATCAGGGTTGTAATACGACCCATGTAACCCGTTCCGGAACCATCATCCCTATTTTTCACGATCATTGTCTTGCCTGTCATTCCACAGCCATTTCCCAAGGCGGAGTAGACCTCGAAAGCTATACCGGCGTTTCAGTGGTCGCCGGTAACGGCAGGTTGTTTGGAGGCGTGAACTGGAGCTCCGGCTTTTTTATAATGCCTTATGTACGTGATAAACTCTCAGACTGCAACCTGAAAAAGATCCTGATCTGGATTCAGTCCGGGTTTTCGGAGAATTTACTTTCCTAGGGTTGATTTATCTATCTCCAATTAAAAAAAGTGTGCCCTAAAATGTATGTGTGCAAGATAAAAGTTACTAAACATATTAAAAAGTCACCCATGCTTCCAATTTAATAAAGGATAAATTCTTTTTGAAATTCGGAAATATTTTTCATATATTTGGTGGAAATTAATTTATACTTATCAGTAATTCAATAATTATGAAAATCAGATTTACACTGTTAGCCTTCCTTTGTGGTATTTCTCTTGCCTTTTCCCAAGGGCATATATCACTTAATGAAAACTATACGGCTTCACAGGTTATCTATCCTTTTCATGGAATTAATACGATCTATGGTCTTGATTTTACCGGAGAGGTTACCCTGAATGATGATACTTCATTTGTAAGAATAGTGTTAACTGATTCGTATAATAATGAGTATCTGATATATGAGGGTTATTCCCTGGTTGTTGAAGCCTTAGGCACACAATATTTAACAAATGTTGGTCAAGAGACTTTTTATCTGGATGAGGTACATCCCTTTTCCATTCAGATTACTATTCATGGAGCCGGCCTACTATTAGGCAGTTTATCTTATAGGACATATGGCAATCAAAACCAGGATTCATTAAACAGGGCATATTATAACAGCGTAGTGGAAATCAATGTTAACACTATTAATGCCAGGGCTGCTGAAAAAGGCTTACTCTGGAGAGCCAAAGTGAATCCTGTGGCGTCAATGACCTATTCAGAAAAAAAACAACTCTTTGGAGGTGATAACTTGCCATTGCTTTATGGTTTTGAATATTACGGAGGAGGAATTTTTGAAATGCCGCCTTATGGTGAACAATCTGTTTTTACCGATAACCTGGTGAGTGATTTTGATTGGCGCGACCGCCATGGATCAAACGATTCTACCAAAGGACCTTCCTTTCCCTACTATAATTCCACAGGATTTGGTTGGATCCCGCCAAGAACGCCATATGGACAAGGTTTATGTGGTGATTGTTGGGCTTGGGCGACCGTTTTTAGCGCTGAAGCCTACTTAAATTTATACACTAATAAACCTTGGAATATTAATCTTTCAGTGGCACAAGTCAGAAATTGTTCATGGCAAAACTACTATCTTGAGCATCCGCCATTACCTACAAATTTGAATCCATGTTATAATTTTCCTTATCATACATCATACACTTATGCTCATGAAATTTTCAAAAATACAGGTGTAATCGATGAAAACTGTTATCCATATAATCTAAACGAAGTAACATCTGAATGTCCAACTTTACTAGATCCTCCTTGTATTTTACAAGCCTTTAATCAAATAAAACTAGCAAACTTTCATTTTATTCCAAACACTGTTGAACCAGTTGTATATAAGGAAGCGTTGATTAATACAGGTCCTTTAAAGTATAATCGATATTCTATGGGTCACACTATGTGTATTGTTGGGTATCATAAAATTCACGAAGGAACGATATATTGGAATACTACAAATCCGAATAGCACCCTAACTGTCCTTGCTGGAGACACATTAATTGGTCAAACATATTGGGTTTTAAACAGACTTACAATGATTACGGAAGCCAGGGGCCTTTTATCAATATGATTATAAAGGATAATGAATTTTTGGACGACGCTAATAAAGGTTCATACTTTTATGGAGGGGTTACTAATGTCGGACAGAATTTCAACCCGGAAACACAACAAGTGCACGTAAGGGACTGGGATCATGATGGGTATTATAACTGGGGAATAGGCCCTAAACCGGACACACTGCCAGCTAATGCAAAGGAAGATTGCGACGATAGCGACCCAAGTATAGGCCCGTATAATTCTGCAACTTTCGAATGCACCACTATCTGCAGTTTTGATAATAAGCCTGTTATCATCGATAATAGTGAACTCTGGACTGAAAACAAACATTTTAACAGGAACCTGGTTGTTCAATCACCAGCTGTCCTGACCATAAAATCAAAGCTGTTTTTCTCGGAAGGAGCAAAGCTTATCATAGAACGTGGCGGTACAGTGGTATTGGATGAAGGAATACTGACGACTGATTGCCCGGGTTTATGGGAAGGAGTTGAAGTTTGGGGAGATTCCTATCATGATCAGTATACTGCAGGTGTACAGGGCCAGCTTGTAGTTATTGGCGGAACCATTGAAAATGCCATCTGTGCCGTCAGGCTTTTCAGATCAGTAACCGATAGTATGGGAGAAAAAACCGGGCTGGTGGATATGGATCACTGCGGAGGTATCGTTAAATCGGAGGGCGCTAAATATTTAAACAACCAGGTAGCCATTCAGTTTTATCCATATAGTTTTACGAATCACAGTTTTTTCAAAAAAGATACTTTTGAAACAAACAGAACCTTATTAGGCAATATTACTCCCGACTATTTCATAAAAATGGATGATGTAACAGGGATAACTTTTAAAGGATGTACTTTTTTCAATCCTAACCTGACCATTAATGTTTACAATAATGGGAGTTGAATATATTCGGTAAATTCAGATTTATATGTACGGGACTGTTGCATCGATCCCAATCAGAACCCATGTGATGTGATGAAAACAAATTTTAAACATTTAAACCGGGCAATATATGCGATGTCGACCGGTAAAGATAAATCAATCGTCATCGATAACTGTGAGTTTATCAAAAATTTACGTGGGATTTACCTCAGTGCCACGAATTATGGTAACATTACAAGGAATGAAATTCGTTTTTTTGATCATCAGCCAGACGAATCTGTAAATTTAACCGCAATGTATGGCCTATATCTTGATCATTGTACCGGATATCATGTGGAAGCCAATCATTTTTACCAACATTCACCAAAATTATTACCACCCAAGTACGGACTGGTCATCAGTAATTCCGGCAGTGATAATAATGTAATTTATAATAACACTTTTGATACTCTGAATTATGCTGCCGTTGCCCAAGGCTGTAACCGGGATAATGGTACAAACGGATTATGTTTTAAATGTAATGATTTTTCCACTAACGATAATGATATTACGGTTTCGGATGATGGAGGTCCTCTTCCTCAGGGAATTGCAACCTATCAGGGCGCTAACATTCCTAATGATAATACAGCACCTGCCGGTAATACCTTTGTGCGTGCGTTATCCTATAATATAGTGGATGAAATTACTGGTGATTCAATATATTATTATCATCATTCGAATACAGGTATTTATCCTAGATTAATACCCATTCTTAGAACTTCAAATGTTTTTCCTTTTAGCGTTCAAGGTACTAATTATACAAAAAGTGAAAGTTGCCCCTCATACCTTATTAATTTAAGTAAGACTGCTGAACGTTTGGCATATCAAAGAGCTGAAGGTTCAGCCGACTCCATCAAACAAACGTTATTATTAAGGATTGACGGGGGCAGTACTACTGCCATATCTTCAGAAATAATAACCAGTTCACCCGATCAAAGCGAACAACTCAGGGAGAATTTAATGAGTCTTTCTCCCTTCCTGAGTAATACGGTTCTAATCTCTTCCATTCAAAAAGAAAATGTGTTGCCCAATGCCATGATCAGGGATATTCTTGTTTCTAATCCCCAATCGGCCAAATCGGGAACAGTCTTAAACGAACTTGATTACAGGTCTGTTCCCATGCCTGATTATATGTTTGACCAGATACTGGATGGACAATACATTTCCGGAGCCCAGGAAAATATGAAAGCGAAACAACATCATTATAACAATGCCGCCTATCTTCCCTGGAGTAACCTCTATAGAATTTTTAATAATGATACGGTTAATGCCTCTTCCTCTGACAGCCTGGATAATCTGTTGACAACTTCTAACTTTTTGGGTTCCAAATATCAGTTGAGCTTACGCAAATTATTTCAGGGTGATACAATCCTTGCCTTTCAAATTTTTGACCAGATACCGGCAATCTTTACGTTAAATGAGCACCAGTTAACAGAGCATGGATACTACCAGGAATATTCCTCAGTGTTGTCCAGGTTACTACATCAGGATTCTGTTTATTCACTTCCGGATTCAAGCCAGCAAGAATTACTTTTTTACCTGTTGGATCATTCAACTGATCTGCCGGGTGTGTATTCCAGGAATCTCCTGATCCATAATGGGCTTTTACAATATGAGGAACCCATTACCATTAACCATATCTCTAAATCGAAGCGGAACAGAAATCGTATGCCGGTACAAAGTGACGGAAGCAATTTTCTCAAGGTTTTTCCAAACCCGGCAAAAGATTATGTTGTCGCTGAAATTCACATCCCCGGAATTATCAATAACCCCTATCTTTCTGTTTTTGATATGAGTGGCCGGACTCTGAAAACCATTCCTTTATCAAACCCTGATGATCAGATTGTTATCTCTTTAAAAGGGCTTTCCCAGGGAGTATATATCCTGACTTTAACCAACCAAAAAGTAATTTCCCGTTCCTTATTGAATGTTTTAAGTAAATAGACAATTGTGATGTTTAAATATATATTATCCCTTTTCTTAATTGGCATCCTTAAACTTTCTATTTGCCAGGCTCAACTCTGGCCTCATATTTTCAGTTTTCAACCCGGAAGTTATGGTCAGGCAGTCAAAGAGGGCTATGATAAATCTTATATTATAACAGGTAATATAATGAATGGTAGTTCCATTGTAATGGGGTTGATCGTTAAAACAGATGTTAATGGGAACATGTTATGGTATAGGAAAATTGGCAATCCCTCATTCAGTACTGGGCTTTTTAGCTCATCTCTTACCAGTGAGAATGGACTTATTACCACAGGCTACACTGATAAATTTGATACAATGGGGGACGTGCTCATTTTCAAAAGTGATGTTTGCGGAAATAAGGAATGGTGTAAGATTGTCAACATTCCCAATCAGCCTAATGGCGGCCAGGGTGTATTGGAACTTGCCAATGGCAATAATGTTGTTCTGGTTGAATCAAGCGGACCAGGTGCGTTTTATAATAATGTCTGGTTGTTTTGTTTTGATCATTATGGAAATTTGCTGTGGCAAAAAGTGTATTGTCAGAATGACCCAAAATTTAAAGGTTCTATTCCTTTTAACTTGAATCTGTTAAGAGACAGTTCTTTGTTGATCACTGGTTTAACTTATTATAAAGATTCTCTCGTTCAAAATCAAAACTGGCTTGAACCTTTGCTTGTAAAAACCGACCAGGTCGGCAATGAAATATGGGCAAAACCATGGACGACAAACCACAATGTATTCAATGGTTATATATTAAAATCAATCGAAAGTAGCCATGGAAATTATTATTTACCCGGAGTAAGATATCAAATTCCGCCAAATAATATCATGGCCCCCTCTATCTTAAAAAGCGATACAAACGGAAATCCCCTGGGACATTTTGAGATATTGAACCATCCAACTTCAGAAGGAGTAGCTGCTACGTTAAATCAAATATCGGCCAATGAACTGGTTACTTCATACAGATACACTGATTTTAGCAATGTGGATCATGTAGCTACCGCTAAATTTGATACGATTGGGAATTTACTTAAAGATAAAGAATTGATATTGAATGCAGAGGCCATAATTAACAGCACTATTACCAGTGATCAGAAGATTTTAATGATTGCCGGTCATTATTTTTCCGGTTACCAGATGTATCTCTACAAGCTTACCTTCGACCTGGAATATGACAGCCTGGACACTCATGTTTATAATTACGACAGCCTGTGCCCAAACCCTGTATATGCCGATACGATAGATTTAGACTGCGATCTGATCGTAGACGTTCAGCAACCCCTGGTAAATCCTGAAAAAGGGAAACTTTCCATTTCACCTAACCCGGCAAGGGATTTTATTACCATCACCTTCCCTCCGTTTTATTCATCCTGGTCCCTGACTTCCGGCACGAATGTTCAGACTACCTGGTACACTTATCCTAAAACTATGATGCTGGAGATTGTGGATATGATGGGAAGACTGGTTTATAAACAGGTAACAGATGACAATCAGAAAGAAATCCGGGTGGATGTTTCAGGATTTCCCGGAGGAATGATGATGGTTCGTTTACTGGGAAAAGGCAAGCTGCTTACCAGCGGGAAGTTTATCAGGGAATAGAGGGAAACCAAGTGGACGTGTGTATCTGTGAACATTTAATAACAACTCTTCTAATTAATTTTTAACCATCTTCCTTGTCACCGAACGTTGGCCGTAAGTGATCTGAACCAGGTAAACTCCTGCACTGAGCATGGAAAGACCGATGGTTCCGGTTGAATTGTTCAGGGTAGTCGTCAATATCTCTCTTCCGGTTATATCCATAATGGTAAGAAAAGGTTGACCGGGTCTGATATCATTGATCAGGTAACGGATATCTGAGATAAAAGGATTGGGGTAGAAAAGGATATTATCAGGCAATCCGGGTTCTTCAATATGATTGATTGATGAAACCTGCATGATCAGCCAGTGATTCGGATCGACCTGCAGGTTTATGATGGTTTTTGACACCGGAATTTTTACCTGCTGAACGTTATTATCGAAGACAAACCGGACTATGGTATCTCCCTGTAAAGACAACAGCCTGACTTCAAGGTCCATCCTGAACAGGGGTGTTATTATGGAGGAAGAGGTCTGGCTGAGGGTCATCACCAGGGTATCGGCCTGTTGTGACCAGAGGATATCGACGATAGGATAGCCTTCTCCAACATACCATTGGTCAGAAAAGTCATCCAGGTTCAGTCCACCGACAGATTCAGCCAGGTTAATAAAATCCGAGCCGGTGGCCAGGCTGTCGCCGTAAAGCTGAATATAGGTTTTTAGCAGGTTGAAGAACAGCGTATCATCGTTCAGTTCTCCCCTGAGTGTATGAAGGATAGCGGCTCCTTTATTATAGGAAAGACGGCCGTCGAAGATTCTCCCTTCATTGCCGGCCTGGCCGGGCGGGATATATACGCTGCCTCCCGGCTGGGTCATTACATACTGCTGAACATTCATGATGAAGGTATCGGCCTCAGCCTGCCCGATCATATACTGCATAGTAAGGTACTGGGCATAAGTGGCAAATCCTTCATTCACCCAGATGTCGCTCCAGGTGGCACAGGTTACATAATCGCCAAACCACTGATGAGAAAGCTCATGACAGTTCAGGTCGAAGTTGAAGGCACCCAGAGTCCCCATCGTCTGGTGCTCCATACCGCCGCCCAACTGAACCTGGCAGTGCCCGTATTTTTCCCCGGCGAAAGGGTAGGGCCCGAACAGTTGGGAAAACAGCTCCAGGAACTGGCAGGTGCGGTCCAGATCGGCCTTGTAAAAAGCCAGGCAACCGGGGGTGTCATAGATATAATTCTGTACCAGTAACGAATCCGTTGCTCCCGGTAAGTGGGCGTAAATGCTGTAATCCTGGTAATCAGCCACGGCCGCTGAAATCAGGTAATAATCGATAGGGTGACGGGTCTTCCATTCATAGCGGAGCTTGCCGCCGGGAACCGGAGTAACAGCGGTCAGTACACCGTTTGAACCGGCCTTATTTGAGGAATCCGTTGTAATGAAGAAATACACCGAATCGATTTTGTCGGCCAGATCCTGCTTACAGGGCCACCATTGTTTGGCATTAAAGGGCTGGGATAAGGTCCAGGTGACCTCATTTCCCCATACCGTTGATACCAGAGAGTTGATCCCGGTAAAGAAACCTCCTGTTGGTGGCAATCCGTGGTAAAAAACCGTAACAGAAAAAAACTGACCCAGATCAGGGGCAGGAGAAAGCGTTACCGTCAGCGTATCGCCAGTATGGTCGTAAACAGCTGAAATACCGTTGTAAACAACCGAATCCACCACCAGCCCGGGTATAAGTTCACAGGTGTAAACCGGCAGTCCCTGCTTCCGTGAAATGGCTTTTGTTAGAACATTGCCTTCAATATACACAGTATTTCTTTCCAGGTGAAGATTTAGGTGACAAAAGACAACATCATAATCAGAATAAAAGGGTAGGGGAGCAGGTTTTACCATCGAAGTCATCGCTTCATTTTCCCAGACCTTAGTTATTATTTCAGCCGTTTTCTGGGCGAAGCCGGTCGTCGCAAAAAGTCCCATCAACAGGTACAGAAGATTTTTCATACTATTTATCCTGAAATTACGATCCATTGTCCTGCCTTTGTTGAACCTACATGTTTGATCCTGCCTTGATCAACTAACCTTTTTAAATGATATTTAACACCATCTGCCGTAATATTTCCCAATATTTCAGCCATTTTTTTCCGGGTAACATTTGGATTATTCTTCAATAACTGAATGATCATATCAGCGGTTTCCCAGGTAGTTTCTTGGGTAGTTTCTTGGGTAGGTTCTTGGGTAGGTTCTTGGGTAGGTTTCTGAATAGGTTCTTGGGTAAAATGTCTTATCTTATCGTATTTCCTAGCAGTTTCCTGGGTTGTCTCTTGAATTGTCTCACTAATCTCCGGGTATTTTTTGATGATTTCTTGGGTAGTTGATTCAACCTCACCCTTAAAATGCCCAGATACTTTATAAAAAACCACCCTGAAAGAAAGGCCGGGTTCTTTCCAGTAAAATCCGATTTCCGGATACTTCATCAGTTCCTGCATAATAATACGTAAACCATTGCCCCATTTTTCAATAATACCAAGCCTTTTAAAAACGAGGGCCAGGATTTTATTACGAATATCAGATTGTCCTGATTCCATGTCGTCAAAATTCACTGAAGGTAAAAGACATCCAGGACTAGTAATTTCAATTTTATCATCAAAAACGGCAATTTTAATATCCTTACCAGTAAGGGAATAATCACGATGGATGATTGCGTTACGAATGGCTTCCCTAAGAGCGGAAACAGGATATTCCCAGCGATCATGGCGATATACTCCAACATAATCGGTTGACATTTGCGAAATATGACGGAGAACAAACTGATAGGCCAGTTCAGCCTGTAAGGCAATATTGCCATCAATAGTTTTAGCCAGTTCAACAGAAGCTGTCAGCCTTTCCTTAAACTCCAGCCGTCTTCCCTCTGGTTGATGTAATAATTCTAAAACCTTCAAAACCGTAAAATTTATTTGAATTCTTAAGATTCAAAATTATTACCGGAGGTTGTATCATAAACCTCTAAACAAACCTACATATTTTTTTAACGCTTTCAAAGGAAGCCAGCCTCATCCCAATATATTGTCACATTTTACCCGTTTTCGTTAAATGTTTACTTTTAGCCTGATTTTACCGAAGCCTCCATCGCTGACCCACAACCCGGAAAATTAATCCTTACAAGAATGAATAAACATATTCTTCTCTCAGGGCTCCTAATATCAGTCCTAACCCTGCTGTTCTCACAATGTAAAAAAAAGAATGATGATTCGTATCGTTTTGATTTTCAGTTTATAACCGAAAATTATAAACCGTTGAATTATACAGAGAACTCCATATTGACCGGTCTGGCTCCGGATATACTGAAAGAAGTTTGCGACCGGCTGAATATTCCCTTTGAGGTTAAAGTACTTCCCTGGGACCAGGGGTACGACCTTGCACAGAAAACCGAAAATGCGGTACTTTTTTCGACCATATTGACCGAAGGCAGAAAAGATCTGTTCAAATGGGCCGGACCGATCGCTTCCCTCGACTGGCTGTTTTATGCTACCTCCCAAAATCCCATCACCCTAAATTTTCTTGAAGACGCAAAAACTGTGGGTAAAATAGGGGTTATAAAAGACTATTCGATTGAACAGTTCCTCGTTAGCAAAGGGTTCACCAATCTTGTTTATTGTACCGATAACATTGAGGCCTTTGATAAACTGCTGAAAGGAGAGATCGATCTTTTTCCTTCCGATAAAATTACCGCTGAAGCAGCCCTGGCCGCACTGAACAAATCAATTTACAACGTTACTCCGAAATTGACCATACGGACCGATCTGGTTTATTTTGCCTTTAATAAACAGGTACCTGATGATGTTGTGGCTGATTTTCAGGCCGAAATTGACCGCCTAAAGACCAATGGCACCTTACTGACCCTTTACCGGAAATATCTGAATTCATCCGATTTTCCGGGGACCCTGCAAATTTATACAGAACAATATCCTCCGCTCACCTTCCGGAACGGTACCGGTGAGATTACCGGCTTCGGAACAGATATCGTCAGTGAGATCATGAAAAGAAATCATGTTTATGCCGATATCCAACTTTCGTCCTGGAGCAACGGTTATGAACTTGCCCTCAACAATCCCAATTTTTGCCTGTTTACCATGGACCGTACCGATATACGTGAAAGCCTTTTCCAGTGGGTGGGGCCTATCGGAACAAATACAACCTATTTCTATACGAAAGCCGGTTCAGGGATTGTTATCACCAGTTTGGAAGATGCAAGAAATTTAAGCTCAATAGGAACGGTAAGTTCTTGGTTTTCTGATCAATACCTTCGTCAACAAGGCTTTACCAACCTCGTTTCCGACCCTGATCCAACCATTTTGACCAAAAAATTAATGGACGGGGAAATTGATGCCTTTGTATGTTCCGCTGTTACTTTCCCCGACATTCTGAAAGGACTCGGTTACCTTTACAGCCAAGTTGATCCGGCTTTTCCCCTGATGTCATCCGACTTCTATGTCGCATTTTCAAAGAATACGCCGTCAACAACGGTCAATCAGTGGCAAACTGCTTTTCAGTCGATGAAAACGGACGGGACCTATGATGCCATCTATCAGAAATGGTTCCCCTGAAATACCATATGGTTAAGAGCCGTCTTGCGAACTATGCAACTTTAATTAATGAGTGTAACTCACCGGGATTTAATATCTTTGCCGCAATGACGAAATATTAAAAAAGGCGAACCGTTCTAAGTCGGCGAAATAAACAATGCTGTAAGGACATCTGTTTATTTCAGGGAATGAAATGAAGTATTGGACAGAGACAGGAACAACCCATGAAGGATAATTATAACATACTGATTACAAAGCTGGATGAATTCATCCGGAAATATTATAAAAACCAGCTGATCAGGGGGGGATTATACAGTATTGCCGCGTTGGTGCTGTTTTTCCTGCTGACGAACACCCTGGAGTATTTCGGCCATTTTGAGCCCTTGGCCAGAACCATTCTTTTTTACCTTTATCTGGCAGGAAACCTGGCCATTCTCATCAAACTGGTGGTTGTTCCGCTGACAAAACTGTTGCGGATCGGAAAAATTATCAGCCATGAAGAGGCGGCCCGTATCATTGGAATACATTTCACCAACGTACAGGACAGGCTGCTCAACACCCTCCAGCTGAAACAAATGATGGATTTCCATCCGGATAACACCGACCTGATAGAAGCCAGTATCGATCAGAAGATCAGCTCATTAAGACCAGTACCTTTCCAGGCTGCCATCGACCTGAATCAAAACCGCAAATACCTGAAGTTTGCCCTTCCCCCACTGATCTTACTCATCGTACTCCTGTTTGCCGCACCTTCTTTTATTACAGAACCTTCCACCCGGCTGATCCACCATACCGTGTACTACGAAAAACCGGCCCCTTTCATGATCGTGATCCTTAATAATAAGCTGGAAGCAGCCCAGCAGGAAGATTTCATGCTGGATATCAAGGTTATGGGAAACGAAGTCCCCGACAATCTCATGATCGAATATAACGGAGCCAGGTACAAGCTCATCAAAGAAAGTAATGTATTATATCACTATGCTTTTAAGAATCTTCAAAAAACAATTGTTTTTCAGATAGTTACAGAAGATTTTAAAAGCAGGGAATACGAACTGGTTGTGCTTCCAAAACCCATAGTGCTGAATTTTGAAGTGGAGCTGAGTTACCCCAGGTATATTCATAAGGAAAATGAAAAACTGGTAAACAACGGCGATCTCATGGTCCCATTCGGAACCGTGGTCAGCTGGAAGTTTTACACCAGGGATACCCGGGAGATCATTCTCCGTTTCAAAGATAAAACCCAGAAACTGGAACAAAAGGGTTCCAATGCATTTGTATACACCGGGGCTTTCCTGGAAAGCCAGTCATATTCCATTACCTCTTACAACGAGTACCAGAAGAACAAAGATTCCCTTTCTTTCAGCATCAATGTGATCCCGGATGTTTACCCCGTTGTGAATGTTGAAGAATTCAGGGATTCCGTGTACGAAAAACGGCTTTATTTCAAGGGTGCATTCAGACACCATCGGCATCAACCCCAATGTGAACCAGCAGGCCTTTTATTTCTTCTTTGATCTGAGCACTTTGAATATCAAACCGGGAGAAGGAGTTGAATATTATTTCGAGATATGGGATAACGATGGGATCCACGGGCCTAAATCAAGCCGTTCACAGAAGATGTTCTTTAAGGCACCCAGTCTGCAGGAGATGAGTGAGAAAAATGAAAAGGCCAATAAAGAACTGAAAGATGAAATGCAGGAGGCCATCAAGCAGGCCAAGGACCTGCAGAAGAAGGTTGAAGAGCTGAACAAAAAGCTGCTGGAGAAAAAAGAGCTCAGCTGGCAGGAAAAGAAACAGATCAAGGACCTGCTGAATAAAGAGCAGGAGTTACAGCAAAAGGTCGAGAAGATCCAGAAAGAACAAAAAGATAACTCTATCCGTGAACAACAGGGCCATGAGATGGACGAAACCCTGCTGCAAAAGCAGGAACAGCTTCAGGAACTTTTCGACCAGGTCATTCCTGAAGATATGAAGAAGATGATCCAGGATATGCAGCAGATGCTAAACGAGATGGATAAGAATAAGGTGAACGATATGCTGGAAAAGATCCAGATGAACAGCGAGGACATTGAAAAACAACTCGACCGTAACCTGGAGATCTTCAAGCAGCTGGAGTTTGAAAAGAAGCTGGAGGAAACCAAACAAAAGCTGGATTCATTAGCAGATAAACAGGATAAACTCTCCAAAGAGACCGAGGAGAAAAAGGAGGCCGACAACAAAGATCTTCAAAATAAGCAGGATGAGCTGAACAAGGAATTTGACAAGCTTACCGAAGACATGAAAGACCTTGACAAAAAGAACAAGGACCTGGAGAATCCGAACGACATGCCGGATACCAAACAGCAGCAGGAGGATATCAAACAGGAGATGAACAAAAGCAGTGAAAACCTGAAGGATAAGAAGAACAAAAAGGCTGCTCAGTCGCAAAAAAATGCCTCCCAGAAGATGAAAGACCTGTCGAAACAAATGGAGGATATGCAGCAGCAGATGGAGAGTGAAAGCATGGAAGAGGATATGAAGTCGCTTAGAAATATCCTCGAGAACCTGGTCCAGATCTCTTTTGACCAGGAGGACCTGATGGGAAGGGTTAACAAGGTGAGGACCTATGATCCCCAGTACCTGAAGATGGTGCAGGAGCAGAAAAAAATACAGGATGACCTCCGCCTGGTTGAAGATTCGCTTTTTGCCCTGAGCAAGCGGCAGGCCAGCCTTAAGCCGCTCATCAACAAGGAGATTAATGAGATCAACATGAATGTTGACAAAACCATGGAAGAGCTGACCGAAAGACGGGTGAACAATGCGGCAGGCAAGCAGCAGTTTGTGATGACCGGGGTGAATAACCTGGCTTTGCTATTACAGGAAAGCCTCGATCAGATGCAGCAGATGGAACAGCAGGCCCAGGGGTCGGGTAAAGCAGGTTGTAAAAAGAATGCCAAGGGTACAGGAAATATGCCGCTTAAGACCATGAAAGATCTCCAGGAACAACTGAACCAGCAGATGCAGAAGATGAAGGATGAAATGGGCAAGCCTGGGAATGAGCGAACAGCTTGCCAGGATGGCAGCTCAGCAGGAAGCCATCCGCAAACAACTGCAACAGCTCAGGGATGAACTGGCCAAAGAGGGCAAAGGCAATGCCGGCAACATGACCAAAACAATACAGGACATGGAACAAACCGAGACCGATCTCGTAAACAAGATGATCACCAACCAGACACTTATGCGCCAGAAAGAAATACTTACCCGTCTTCTTGAATCTGAAAAAGCGATGAGGGAGAGAGAAAAGGAAGAAAGAAGAGAATCCACCGAAGCAAAAAATCAATTATATAGTAACCCTAAGAACTTTTTCGAGTATAACAAGATTAAGTCTAGGGAAACCGAATTATTGAAAACTGTCCCGCCCACCTTAAAACCTTTTTACAAGAATAAGGTGAGTGCTTACTTTTATAACTTTGAAGATTAGGCTGTTATGATATTCAAAAAACAGGAACTCTCTATCGAATCAGGTTTACAAAACCTTTATAAGATCGAAAAGTTTGTTGAAGAGATCAGTGATTTCTTTAATGTCAACAACACCTATTTCGGCAATATTCTCATCGCACTCACCGAAGCGGTTAAAAATGCCATTGTTCATGGTAACAAAGAGGATATTGATAAAAAAGTGTTGGTTATCTTCGAATCCAAACCTTCAGGATTAACCTTTATTGTCAAAGATGAGGGAGGGGGGTTTGACTCGGATTCCATACCAAACCCCACCGATCTGGAAGTAGTAGAAGGGAGGAAGATTAAAACCGGGTTATACCTGATCCGTTCACTGGCTGATGAAGTTAACTTTAAAGATAACGGGAGACAGATTGAAATACAATTCTACATTTCCAGCATCAATTATCAACTGGCTGTTGACAGGTCAAAAGCCCTGAAAGAATATTTCCACACAGTAGAAATCAAACAGAAAAAAGAGGAATAATTTTACCATCTACCTGATTTTCAACACTTAATGTCGGTTTCTCAGATCCGTTTCTTTTTTGAGGACATTCCCGATACCCTCAGGGCAAGGCGAAAGTTGCGTCAATGGTTATTTCAGGTCATAAGCCTGGAGGGTAAGGAAACCGGAGCGATCAATGTTGTCTTTTGTTCGGATGCAGTTCTTCTTCAGATGAACAAAGCATATCTGAACCATGACACCCTTACGGATGTTATAACCTTCGACCTGGCAGAGCCTGATCAGCCGGGGCATCCGGTACAGGGAGAGATATACATCAGCCTTGAAAGAGTGAAAGAAAATGCAGCCAAATTCAAAGTATCGGTGGCTGCGGAGACTCAGCGGGTGATGGTTCATGGTGTCCTTCATTTACTGGGTTTTAATGATGGCAAGCCCAGCCAAAGGCTGATAATGAAGGAGAAAGAGGATTTTTACCTATCTTTGCTGGCCAATAACCGGGACTAAAATCCTGGTTTTATCATTAAATCGCCCGGAAGCCCGACAGTGGTTTTTCCGGTACGGGAGGATTGGTTTATGTTCATGGAATATGATGTTATTGTTGTAGGGGCGGGTCATGCAGGGTGTGAAGCAGCGGCAGCGGCGGCCAATCTTGGTTCCAGGGTGTTGCTGATTACCATGAATATGATGAACATGGCCCAGATGTCGTGTAACCCTTCTATGGGAGGAATTGCCAAAGGACAGATCGTCCGCGAGGTAGATGCCCTGGGCGGATATTCGGGTATTGTAACTGACCATACCATGATACAGTTCAGGATGCTGAACCGTTCGAAAGGTCCTGCCATGTGGAGTCCCCGTGCCCAGAATGACCGCATGCTGTTTTCGATGAAGTGGAGGGAAATGCTGGAAAACACGCCCGGTCTTGATTTCTGGCAGGACATAGTAACCTCCATTCTTACAAAAGACAAGCGGGTAACCGGGGTAAAAACATCGCTGGGTTGGGATATTATGGCTAAATCGGTTATCCTCACCAATGGTACCTTTTTGAATGGATTGATCCATATAGGTGAAAAGAATTTTGGGGGTGGACGGATAGGGGAGCCGGCGGCGCTAGGATTAACCCAATGCCTGACTGACCTTGGTTTTGAGACAAAGCGGCTGAAGACAGGGACCCCGGTGAGGGTAGACGGTCGTTCCATCAACTTTTCCAAACTGGATGAACAGCCCGGAGATGTTGAACCGTCCCGTTTTTCTTTTACCGATACCCCTTTGCCGGAGAAGCAGCGGAGTTGTTACCTGGCTTATACAAGTAAAAAAGTTCATGATATTTTGCGTACCGGCTTCGATAAATCGCCAATGTTTTCAGTCCGGATTGAGGGGGTTGGGCCCCGGTATTGCCCCTCTATTGAAGACAAGATCGACCGTTTTTCAACCAAGGAAAGACATCAGCTGTTCATTGAGCCGGAGGGATGGAATACTGTTGAATATTACGTGAATGGTTTTTCTTCCTCTTTGCCCGATTATATTCAGTTTGAAGCGTTGAGGCAGGTGGAAGGGTTTGAGAATGTAAAGATCTTCAGGCCCGGATATGCCATTGAGTACGACTATTTCCCTCCTGAGCAGCTGGATTATTCTCTGGAAACAAGGGTTGTGGAAAACCTGTTTTTTGCAGGGCAGATTAATGGGACAACAGGATATGAGGAAGCAGCAGGGCAGGGGATCATGGCGGGGATCAATGCCCACCGGAAGATTAATTCATTGCCCCCGTTGATATTGAAAAGATCGGAAGCCTATAACGGGGTATTGATCGATGACCTCGTTACCAAAGGCATTGATGAACCTTACCGTATGTTTACTTCGAGGGCTGAATACCGTATTTTGCTACGGCAGGATAATGCCGATTTAAGACTGACACCCCTGAGTCATTTACTGGGACTGGCATCCCCCGAAAGAATGGAAAGAGTGGCTCAGAAAAAAGGTATGATTGACACCCTTATCCAGGCGGCTAAAAAGGAAAGCCTGGATCCTGAACAGGTGAATGGCCTGCTGGAGAAACTGGGGACAAGTCCTCTAAGTCAGAGAGCCAGGCTTGCTTCTCTTGTTTTAAGGCCACAGGTGCAGATCAGTGACCTGGTACTGCTTCATCAAGGTTTCCGGGAAATTATTCATCAATTTCCTGAGGTTATCCGGCAACAATGCCTGGAGGAGGCCGAAATACTCCTGAAATATGAAGGATACATCAGCAAAGAACAGGACCTTGCAGATAAACTGGCCAGGTTTGAAAATATTGAACTCCATCCTGATTTCGATTACCACAAGCTTACTTCCCTTTCGTATGAGTCAAGAGAAAAGTTAAGCCGGTTCAAACCAGGGACAATTGGTCAGGCATCCCGCATCGGGGGTGTTTCGCCTGCCGACCTCTCAGTGCTGATTGTATACCTCGGCCGTTAACATGTTTCACGTGAAACATTCACATAAATGATTGATAATTAATGGAATATATAAACAACTGCCCGATTTGTCTTAACAATTGTGAACCATTCCTGGTCACAAAAGATCACTTTTTAACCCAGGAAACTTTCACAATTGTAAAATGTTTACAATGTGGATTTTTGTTTACAAATCCCCGTCCGGCTGCTGAAGAACTTCAAAAGTACTACCAGTCGGACGACTATATCTCCCATTCCAACATCCGTAAAGGGATACTTCCAGTTCTCTATCAGCGCATCAGGAAATACACCCTGAAAAGAAAATACCGTTTGCTTGAGAAGTACCAGAAACCGGGCAACCTGCTAGATGTCGGGTGCGGAACCGGGGAGTTCCTGGCCCTCGGAAAACAGAGAGGCTGGAATGTGACCGGAATTGAACCCAGCACCCAGGCCAGGGAACAGGCTGTTTCCAACTTTAAACTGGAAGTGGGTGATGAGTCCTTGCTCGACCACCTGCCGTCCGGTCATTTCAATATGATCACCCTCTGGCATGTCCTTGAACATGTACCCCTGTTGAATGAACGAATGCAAACCCTGCACCGCCTGCTTCATGATGACGGGCTCCTGGTCATCGCCCTTCCCAATTCCGGCTCATGGGATGCCCGCCATTATCATTCTGCCTGGGCAGCTTACGATCTTCCCCGCCACCTTTACCATTTTACACCTGTAACAAGTAAACACCTGCTGGAAAAACACCGGTTTACAGTGTTAACCCAAAAACCTATGGTGTTCGATTCGTTTTATATCGGGTTGCTTAGCGAACCTTACCGTACAGGAAAAAAGAATCTGCCCCTGGCTTTTTATACCGGACTGTATTCCAACCTCTGGGCTTTTTTTCACCAAAAAAATTATTCCAGCTTTATTCTCCTCAGCAAAAAAGAGAAAAGCTAATTTTAGCCTCTATAAACGATTCCATGGTACAATAATACTTCACTACAAATTTTATATTTTCGTTAATTATAAGCCCTCTATTTGCGTCATTCTAACTAGCTGATACTCTTATCTTTACTGAATGAAACTTCGCAATATTCTGATTAACAGTGAATTTGCCTTTTTGTGGTGGTCCCTGGTATTTTTGACCGCCGGGCTGGTTCTTTCCTGGCCGGTCATCTCTCCCCCAAGCCAAAAAACATTGACAGGGATCTTCACAAAGGAAATTCAACAGCGACAATCTTCTTTAATTTCTTCTATTAAAGAATTCAGCCATCAAAATATCCTCAAAGAAAAACTGATAACCGTTGACGAAGAGAAATATATACGGCAATGGGAAAAAAACGGATTTCTATTCCTGGTCTATCAAAAGGATTCATTGGTCTTCTGGTCTGACAACTCTGTTCCTTTCCCTGTTAACCTTTCCCTATCCCTGCTGTCGTCGCCTGTTAATAAACTGGCCAATGGCTGGTATCTTACCTCTTTTACAAGAGCCGGCCCTGATTTTACCATAGTAGGCCTGGCCCTGATCAAACACGATTTTCCGTATGAAAATGAGTTTCTGACCAACGATTTTCATAATTCATTTTCATTCTCTTCAGATGATATAATAAGCCTTCAACCGCCGGGATCCACTGTCCTTTCCGGGCCAAACGGTCCTTTATTGTACTTTCGTCCTTCCCTTGAACGCGAGTTCCCTCCCTCTGATTTTTTTATTGTTTTTGCACTCTTTCTTATCTCTTCCTGCTTTTTCTTTTTATTCCTGTTTAAAATTTTCCAACGACCCTTATTTTGCCATAAACGCCCTGTTCTTTGTCTTCTGCTCTTTTCACTGATGGTTATACTTTTCAGGATTATACAGTTTTCCTTTAGAATTCCTGCCTTCCTTTATAGTTCCGATTATTTTTCCCCCTCCTTTTTTGCGTATTCAATCTATCTTCCATCATTGGCCGATTTTCTGACCAATACGGTTTTGCTTCTTTTCCTGTCGGTTCTTTTCTTTAAAACTGTCTACCCGCTACCAGTTTTACAGCCCCAAAAAAAACTGGCCTTTGGGGTTGGAATTTCTCTGCTGCTTCTGGTAACCCTCTTCTTCTTTTGCCTTGTTTTTTTATTTGATATCCTGATTTCTAATTCTTCTTTTTCCTTAACCAATTCCGACCCTTTCAGCTTCGTTCCGGCCACTGTTGCAGGCTTTATTATCCTTGTAGGTCTTTCTCTGTCTTATTTTCTGTTCACTTTCCTTCTGCTGCGTGTTGTCCATCATGTACTTTCTATCCGGTCCCGGTTGGCTGGCCTCCTATCATGCGCTGTCCTTCTGGTCGGTTTCCTTTATTTCTTTTCCCTTCCGGCCTTAGTTCCCGGAATAATCTTTATATCCCTGTGTTTTATTATCCTGTTTGCCTTTCACAGGAAGAAAAACCCTTTATCTCTTCCCCTTGTCTTATCTTATATCCTTATCCTTTCATTTCTGTCAACCCAGTTGATCCTTAACCTGGAGAAAGAAAAAGAGACCAGTCAGCGGAAGATTCTGGCCCAGAAACTCTCTACCGAACGTGACCTGCTGGCTGAATACCTTGTCCAGGAGTCAAGCGCCAAGATCAAAGCCGATCCCGTTATAAAAAAGATCCTGAAGACCACTTCAGCGAGTGAAGACATTGAAGATGAGGTGTCCCAATATATATCCCGTAAGTATTTCGGCAGCTTCTGGACGAAATACAACCTTGAATTCACCCTCTGTACCCGGGAGCGGGTACTGAACGTGGTCATTCCTTATAACACCCTCTTCAATTGCCAGGATTATTTCACCCAGACCATCAAAACAATCGGCAAGCCCACTATCTCCCATAATCTCTATTTCCTTGATTACGGATCAGGTTCAGTTAATTACCTGGCTGTACTACCTTTTACGCTGAAAGACAGCAACAGGATCAAAGATATTACCATATATATAGATATCACCTCGAAAGCCATTCCCAAAGGGGTTGGTTATCCTGAACTGCTGATCGGAAAAGAGTCAAGGTTCAGTCTCGACATCAACAAATATTCCTATGCCGTTTACAAAAAAGACGAACTGGTCAGAAGCTTCGGAAAATACTCCTATCCCCTTAACCTGAATGCTTACGGCCATTTTTCGCTCAGGTATTCACTTTTCGTTAAAAATGCCTATAGTCATTTACTTTTTAATATCGACAAGGAAAAGACCATACTGGTCAGTCTGAAACGCCGAACTCTGATTGATGACATTGCCCCTTTCTCCTACTTTAGTTTGTTGCTCAGCATTTTCACGGTACTGCTGGTTATTTTGTTGTCTACTCGCTGGGCATTGGACCTTCGCAACCAGAATTTCAGGAGCCGCTTACAGCTGACCATGACTCTGCTGATCCTATTCTCCTTCATCATTATCGGAATCACAACAGGTTATTATATTGTCAGGCTGAACCAAACCAAAAACGTTGACATCCTCACTGAAAAAGCGCATTCCATTCTGATAGAGATACAGCAGAACCTGGGGAAAAAAGATGCGTTATCACCTGATATGGCCAATGACCTCTTTTTTGTACTGAACAAGCTTTCCCTGGTATTCTTTTCAGACATCAATCTTTACGATCCGTATGGGAACCTTATCGCCTCCTCCCGTCCGCTGATCTTTGAAGAAGGGTTGGTTGCCACCAAAATGAACTGGTTGAGCTTTTCAGAACTCTCCATCGACCAGAAATCGCTATTCATTCATCAGGACAAAATAGGCAGTTACCGTTTTCTTTCGGCTTACCTTCCGTTCAGGAACGAACAGGATAAACTGATCGGTTATCTTAACCTGCCTTACTTCGCCCGCCAGGATGAAATAAGGACCGAGATCTCCGCCTTCCTGGTGGCCTTTATTAACATCTATGTTCTGCTTGTTGCTTTCTCCATCCTTCTGGCTATTGTGATCAGCAGTTATGTAACCAAGCCTTTGCTTCTCATAAAAGAGAAGATAAGCAAGGTTAAGCTGGGAAAACCTAATGAAAAGATCGAATGGAAGGCTGAGGATGAAATCGGTGGCCTTATTGTTGAGTACAATTCCATGATCGACAAGCTTGCTCTTAGTGCAGACCAGCTGGCCCGTTCCGAAAGGGAAACAGCCTGGCGTGAAATGGCTAAACAGGTGGCCCATGAGATCAAAAACCCCCTTACCCCGATGAAGCTTAGTATTCAACACCTGATCAGATCATACGATGAAAAAGCACCTGACCTGGAACAACGGCTGAAGAAATTTTCAAATACCCTCATTGAACAGATCGATATCCTTTCCGACATCGCTTCCGAGTTTTCTGATTTCGCAAAGATGCCCATGCTCAAAAAGGAAAAGATCAACCTGTACGACCTTGTTATCAGTGTGGCTGAACTGCATAAACAACATCAGCATGTGACTGTTGACATAGAATGCCTGCTTCAGCCTTCGCCTGTCATTACAGGGGATAAAAATCAGATCCTCAGGGTATTGGTTAACCTGTTCCGGAACTCGCTCCAGGCCCTGGAAACCGTAAAGAAAGGCAAAATTACCATTGCCCTTACTTCAGCCGAAAATTACTATCTCCTTTCCTTTAATGACGACGGCACCGGAATTCCTGCTGAACAACAGCAGAAAATATTCTCACCCAATTTTACAACAAAAACGGGAGGAATGGGATTGGGTCTGGCTATGGTAAAAAGCATAATGGAAGACCACGGGGGCCGGATTTCCTTTGAATCGGAGCCGGGTACAGGTACCACTTTTTTCTTATTCTTCAGAAAAGAGGAAGTCTGAGGTGTTTGTAACTGCAATCTGTTGATTAATCTTCCGTTAGCCTGGGATTATAATTGAAATTCCGGCATTACTTTTACAAACCAAATCATTCTCCTCTTGAATCCAATAAAACGACTGGCCGGCCAGACTATGATATACGGACTCAGCAGTATTATAGGCCGTTTGCTGAACTATCTTCTTGTTCCCCTTTACACCCGCGTTTTCCTTCCGGCGGAATACGGCGTCATTACTGAAATGTATGCTTATGTTGCCCTGTTTTTCGTAGTATTGACCTATGGAATGGAGACGGCCTATTTCCGGTTCTCCCAAGATGAAAAATCCTCACGGGTATATAGTACAAGCATTATTTCATTGCTGATCACTTCAGGAGGATTTATCCTGCTGGCAACCTTGTTCTCGGGGTCTATCGCCGACAGTCTGGGATATTACCATAATCCTGAATATATTACCTGGTTTGCCATTATTATCGGATTGGATGCATTTACAGCCATTCCGTTTGCCCGACTCCGTCAGGAAAACAGGCCCCTGCTTTTTGCAGCCCTAAAATTGATAAGTATCGGGTCCAACATCTTCTTTAATCTGTTCTTCCTTATATTCTGCCCCTATCTGATCCATCATTTGTCACCAGACAGCTTTGTTGTCAGGGTGATAAGCATGGTATATGACCCTTCCGTAGGCGTTGGCTATGTATTTATTTCCAACCTGATCTCGTCCATACTGACCCTCTTTTTATTTATCCCTCAGTTCAGGGATATAAACTGGAAATTTGATTATGTTTTCTGGAGAAGAATGCTGGTGTATGCCCTTCCGTTACTGATCATGGGAATGGCCGGCACCATCAATGCCACCTTCGACAGGATCATGCTGAAATACCTCCTGCCTGATCAGTCGACCGCAATGGCCCAATTGGGTATATACGGAGCCTGTTATAAATTATCGATATTGATGACCCTTTTTGTCCAGACTTTCAGGTTTGCGGCCGAGCCATTTTTCTTTGCAGAGTTTAAAAACCAGGATGCCAAACTCACCTATGCCAGGGTAATGAACTATTTCATGATCATCTGCGTCCTCATTTTTCTGTCAGTAATGGTATATATCGATATCGTAAAACACTTTGTCGGCCCTGCTTACTACCCCGGTCTTAAAGTAGTACCTATTTTGCTGATAGCCAATCTTTTCCTGGGAGTTTTTTACAATCTTTCCATCTGGTACAAACTGACTAACCGCACCCTTTTTGGAGCCTATGTTGCGGTTTTCGGGACTACGCTTACCCTTGTCATGAACTATTTCCTGATCCCTGTGATCGGTTATGTGGGTTCTGCCTGGTCGGCCTTTGCCTGTTACGGCTCCATGATGGTACTATCCTACTGGCTGGGCCAGAAATACTATCCTATCAATTATAACCTGAAGAAATTTCTGGGTTACCTGGGTTTTTCCGTGCTTCTTTATGCATTAAGTGAAATAACCCATACCAGTCATCCTTATGTAAACTATGCCATGGGAACGTTGTACCTGATGATCTTCATTATTCCCGTATATTTTATTGAAAAACATGACTTTGTGCGTCAACGGGCTTAAAAAGAAATATCGACCGGCTATTTTCGTTAATTTTGCACCCCTAACCGGTTTAATGTATGAAGATAAAAATTGTCAATATTTCATCAAACCCTTTACCTGCATATGAAACATCCCATTCGGCAGGGTTGGATCTGCGGGCTTTTCTGGACACTCCGGTCACCTTAAAATCATTGGAGAGAGCGCTGGTCCCTACCGGTTTGTTCATTGAACTGCCAGAAGGGTATGAGGCACAGGTCAGGCCCAGGAGCGGACTAGCTGTAAAGTCAGGGGTAACCGTTCTGAATACCCCGGGGACTATCGATGCTGACTACCGCGGAGAAATTAAGATCATATTAATTAACCTTTCGGCTGATGAGTTTGTTATTCAAAACGGGGATCGTATCGCCCAAATGATCATTGCTTCCCACGAAAAAGCCGACTGGACGGAAGTGGCCGAACTGGAGCAAACTGAAAGAGGGTCGGGTGGATTCGGACACACTGGAACGATTTAAAAAATACTACATGAGACACCTTCATCATCATCATAAAAAGACATTTTACCTTTATTCGATATTTGCTGTTTTTGGCCTGTTGCTAAGCCTTTCTTCCTGTAAAACACCAGTAAAAACGGTTGTTAGCACAAAGCCCGGCCAAAAAGTGATTGCTCCCATGGATCCTAAGACGAAACAGCTGCACGAGATTTTCATGGAAGGTTCCCGCCAAAAGCTGTTGGGAAATAACGAAAACGCTATCAAACAGTTCCTGGCCTGCCTTGACCTGGATCCGAAGAATGCAGCCTGCTTCTATGAACTTGGTCAGCTCTATCATGAACAGGGACAGATGGGTGATGCGCTTTCAATGACCAAAAAAGCAGCAGAATAT
Source organism: Bacteroidota bacterium (assembly GCA_026391855.1). Lineage (GTDB taxonomy): Bacteria > Bacteroidota > Bacteroidia > Bacteroidales > CAIXZF01 > JAKLIX01. The sequence continues at coordinate 51,979 of JAPLDE010000018.1, forward strand.
GAACCTTCAAATACCTGGTTTCAATTTTTTCTTGCCCAGCTGTTTGAACAATCCCAGCAATACAAACAGGCTGTCGAAGTTTACAAAAAACTGACCCGGCTTCAGCCCGACAGTCCTGAATTCTATGAAGCGCTGGCCCAGAATTATGTGTACTCAGGCCAGTATAATGAAGCTATAAAAGTGTATGACCAGGTTGAAAACAAATTTGGTATTGATGAATCTGTCTCCCTCCAGAAGCAAAAGATCTTCCTTTCACAGGGTAAACTCGATAAAGCCATCGTAGAAATAAACAAACTTGTTGCATCAAACCCATTTGAAACCAGATACTTAGCTATACTTGCCGAAACTTGCATGGCCAACGGAATGCCCGACAAAGCACTGGAAGCTTATAATAAAATCCTTCAGCTCGATCCCAACGATCCTTATGTTCATATCTCATTATCAGACTTTTACCGTAAGAGTGGGAACAAAGAGAAATCGTTTGAAGAATTAAAGGCTGGTTTTGCCAATCCCAACCTGGATGTTGACACCAAGGTCCAGATCCTGCTGAGTTTCTTTGCCCTGTCAGATGCCATGCCGGAGCTTAAGGATCAGACCTATGAGCTCATTCAGGAGGTCATTAAGGTCCATCCCAAAGATCCCAAGGGTTATTCTGTTTTAGGCGATTATTATTATATGGTGAAGAAACCCAAAGAGGCCCTTGCGGCTTACCACCAGGTTATTAAAATCGACAGTAGCCGTTATGCCATTTGGGAGCAAGTCATCCGCCTGGAATCGGAACTGGAAGATAACCACTCCATGGTTACCGACAGCAAACGGGCCATGGACCTCTTTCCGGAACAACCCCTGCCTTACCTCTTTAACGGTATGGGCGAGTATCAGCTGAAAAACTACGAGAATGCCATCAAATCGCTGAAACAAGGGGTGAGCCTTGTGGTGGATAATGATGATATTGAACAGACCTTTTATTCTTTGCTGGGTGATGCCTATAACCAGGTAAAAGACAACACCAAATCGGATGAAGCTTATGAAAAGGCACTGAGACTGAAGCCTGATGACCCATACGTTCTGAATAATTACAGCTACTTCCTTTCTCTCAGGAGTGAAAAGCTTGATAAGGCTGAAACAATGGCTAAAAGAGCCACAGAACTTAGTCCCGATAACTCCTCTAACCTCGATACCTATGCCTGGGTCCTGTATAAACTTGGAAAGCTGACGGACGCGGAAAAATTTATCCTTACCGCTATCGATAAAGGGGGAAATAACAATGCCGTTATTTTGGAACACTATGGTGATATTCTGTTCAAAAAAGGGGAACCTGATAAAGCGCTTGAATTCTGGCAAAAGGCCAAAGATGCAGGAAAAGGTTCCGATTTGCTGGATAAAAAGCTGAACGAAAAGAAGCTCTATGAATAACAGAAGATTTACTGTCCTGCTGCTATTATATACCGTTTCGGTCCTTTCTTTTTCCTCCTGCAGTACCGCCCGCAAAGTAATGAAACAACCAATACGGGAAGAAGGGGTTGATTACATTTTTAACCTATTGAAAAAGAATGAGTTGAAATTCGACTGGTTGTCCGCCAAATTCAATGCTTCTTTTGAAGTAAATAATAAGAAATCACATATCTCCGGACAGATCCGAATCAAAAAAGACAGCCTCATCTGGGTTTCACTCACTCCGATCCTTGGCCTGGAAGCCGCCAGGATACTGATAAACCTCGACTCTGTCTTCTTTATGAACCGCATTGACAATACCTTCCTCACTTCAGATTTTACGTATATCAATGCCTATCTCAATTCCGGCTTCGATTTCGATCTCCTGCAGTCACTGATCGTGGGTAATGACCTTTCTTATTACGAAAATGATAAGTTCAAAGTCAATATCGACAACCTTAAATACCGCCTGAATACCATCGGCCGGAGAAAGCTAAAAAAATATGTAAGGAATTCGACAGAAAATCGTAAAGTTCTTCTTCAGAATATATGGGTAAACCCCGATAACGGGAAAATAGAACAGCTAAACGTGAAGGAATTAAATAAGGAGAATAAAAAACTGGAAGCCCGGTATTCAGATTTCGTTACCATCGGAAATCAGGTCATTCCCGGCAGGATCACCATGGAAATAAAAGCAGAGAAAAATATCAATATTGATATTGAATTCTCAAAAATCAAACTGAATGAACCCCTGAACTTTCCTTTTACAATCCCGTCAAAATACACCCGTATTTCCGGTAAATGAACAGATTTTAAAATATCTTTGATTTCCGTCTCAGTAAAAAATTTACATACCTCTTGATCCGCCCGAGATATTTACATAAATGCCTGCTGATCTGCTTGTTATTAACGGGTTTTTTGATCTGTGACATGCAGGATCCTATGTTTTCCCAAACTAACCAACGGGTCAAGCTCGAAAAGAGTAAAAAAGAAATAGAGGAAGAGATAGCCTATACCAATAAATTGTTGACGGAAACAAAAAAGAGCCGTCAACTCTCTGTTAACAGGGTAGTTATACTGAATAACCAGATCCAGAAAAGAGAAAAGCTGATCAACAACATCAACAACCAGGTGAATGATCTGAACGACCAGGTCAACATCAACCAGATGTCGCTGGATGAACTTCGGCAGGAACTGACCAGGCTCAGGAAAGAATATGCCAGTATGATCTACCAGACCTACAAAAACAGAAATGCCTATAACCGCCTGATGTTCCTCTTTGCTGCCAGGGATTTCAACCAGGCCTATAACCGCCTTCAGTACTTCAGACAATACAGTGACTACAGACATAACCAGGTAGCCCTTATCCTGAAGACCCAGCAAAGGATCAATACCAAGATCCAGGAGCTAAACACCCAGAAAAACGATAAATTGAGTCTCGTTAAATCAAAAGAAACAGAAAAAGAAAGGCTGCAACGGGAAAAAGAAGAAAAAAACCAGACCATTACCCAACTGCAGCAAAAGGAAAAAGATTTACGGACCCGCCTGAAAGAAAAGGAGAAAGCACTCAAGCGCCTGCAGACCGCCATTGAAAATATGATAGCCGAAGAGATAAAGAAATCTACTGAAACCAATAAGAAAACAGGAACAAAAACAACCACTCCTCCTACAACGCTGGCCCTTACCCCCGAAGAAAAAGAACTTAGTTCGTCATTCAGCAGCAACCGGGGAAAACTTCCCTGGCCTACAGAAAAAGGAATCGTCTCCAGCACTTTTGGAGAACATGAACATCCTGTTCTGAAAGGGATCAGGACCAAAAATAACGGGATCAACATTGTTACGGCCGGGGGTTCAAATGTTAGGGCTGTCTTTAACGGAACCGTTACAGGCATTATGTCAATTCCTAACCTCAACGAGGTGGTGATCATCCGCCACGGAGAATACCTGTCGGTTTACTCCAATCTTGAAACGGTATACGTCAAAAAAGGCGACAAGGTGAAAACAAAACAAAGCATCGGCAAAGTGTATACCGATCCCGACGAATCAAAGACCGAGATGCATTTTGAGATATGGGCAGGTAAAACCCTGTTGGACCCAATGAATTGGCTGGCCAGGTAAGAAATGAAAAAATGAATAAAGAAGCAAAAAACAAAAAAGGATGTCCGTTACTGACCCTGCCTTTGTTATTCCTGGCCGGGTTGTTTCTCTTTTCATGCGGTGGTAAGAAAGGACAGACGGCTGAAAATGCCCGGAACAAAGAGACAAAACCAGCCTATGTTCCTGCCTTTAACGGTGACTCTGCTTATGCTTACGTTGAAAAACAGGTTTCCTTTGGTCCCAGGGTGCCCGGCACGAAAGCCCATGAACAGTGTGCCCTTTACCTTGAAAAAACGATAAAGGCCTTCATCCCGGATGTCATCATCCAACAGGCAAAAGTACGTACATACGATGATAAGACGCTGAATATCAAAAATATAATAGCCACATTTCACCCGGAAAGAACAGACAGGATTTTGCTCTGCGCCCATTGGGACTGTCGACCCTTTGCCGATCACGATCCGGTTCCGGCTAACAGGACAAAAGCCGTCCCCGGGGCCAATGACGCAGCAAGCGGGGCAGGTGTGCTGCTGGAGATTGCCCGCCAGCTGAAGATGAATGATCCGGGTATTGGTGTTGATCTGGTATTTCTTGATGCAGAGGATTGGGGACAACCGGAAGATGCCAGACCCCAGAAGGAAGATACCTGGTGCCTGGGTACCCAGTATTGGGCCGGAAACCCCCACAAACCAGGGTATACAGCACGATTTGGGATACTGCTCGACATGGTGGGAGCCCGCAATACGGTTTTTCCAAAAGAAGGTGAATCCATCTCCTTTGCCCCTGATGTCGTTAACATGGTATGGGAAACTGCCGCCAGACTCGGATATGCTGATTTCTTCCCCAACCAGAACGGCGGCAGTGTTACCGATGATCACATCTATATCAATAATATTTTAAAGATTCCCACTATCGACATCATTCCACAGGACATGACAGGCCAGCATTCCTTCTTCCCATTTTGGCACACCTCTAAAGATGATATGGAATCCATCGACAGGAATACACTTCAGGCTGTCGGAAATACCTTGCTGGCCGTGCTGGCCCAACAAAAAGCAAGCTGATGTAAAGGTCGAGAATTCAGAATTTTTTTTGTAGGGCCACGATATATCATGGTATGATTTGTAGGGCCACGATATATCGTGGCCCTACTA
>JAPLDE010000018.1:56701-61731 GCA_026391855.1 Bacteroidota bacterium
GGCATAGATAGGGTGATGCTTGATCTTGTCGATCAGGTATGACAGGCCATTGCTCTGCGAATCGAGGTAGGGGGTATCGATCTGGTAAATATCTCCGGTAAAGATGATCTTGGTATTTTCCCCGGCCCGGCTGATAATGGTTTTTACCTCGTGGGGCGTCAGGTTCTGGGCCTCGTCAACAATGAAGAACACGTTGGATATACTCCTTCCGCGGATATACGCCAGCGGTGTGATCACCAGTTTCTCGCTTTCAATGGCATCGGTAATGTTCTTATATTCTTTGTCTTTTTCCGAATATTGGTTCTGGATGAATTTCAGGTTATCCCAAAGTGGTTCCATATATGGATTCAGCTTCGATTTGATATCTCCCGGTAAATACCCGATGTCCTTGTTGCTTAGCGGAACAATAGGACGGGCAAGATATATCTGTTTGAAATTCCTTCGCTGTTCCATGGCTCCGGCCAGTGCCAGCAGGGTCTTACCCGTGCCTGCCACGCCCTGTAAGGTGACCAGCTTAATATTCGGGTTCAGTATGGCATGGATCGCAAATACCTGCTCTGCATTCCTGGGAGAGATGCGAAAAGCATCCTTCTTCTCCAGCCTTTCAATCCTTTCTGTCACCGGGTTGAAGTAGGTCAGTGCTGAGTTTTTGGTGTTTTTAAGAATAAAATAATGATTGGGAATGGGATTCTTGATCCCGGCATCTTCCGGAAGGCAAAAACCATCCCGGTAGATCTGGTCGATCAGCGATTTGGGAAGCCCCTCGATGAGGGTTTTACCGGTATACAACGATTCTACATCCTTAATCTTACCGGTCTCAAAGTCCTCGGCCGGAATATTCAGCGCCTTGGCCTTTAGTCTCAGGTTGATGTCTTTGGTAACCAGTATCACTTTACGGTCGGGATACTCCTTGGTAAGCACCAGGGCGGCATTCAGGATACGGTGGTCAGGCTTGCTTTCCCCGAAAACGACCTGGGCATCCAGCTCGCTCTTTTCATTCATGATCACCTTAAACTTGCCCGTTGACGGCGAACCGATCGAACTCCACTTTTGCAACGTCACCCTTGGCGACAGCTTATCCATTATCCGGATAAATTCCCTGGCCTCAAAATTCTTGATATCATTGAAGTATCCAAAACAAAGATCTTCTTCTTTAAAGCCGCTTTAATTTTTATCACCTTGTTCGTGGTTTTGAGAGTTATGAAGTTAGCTATAGGGATAGCTGTTTTAAAGCTACCCCCCGGAAATTTCTTAACCGGTAATTGTTATTAACGCGTTAAACAAAATAACTATTATTTATAGAAAAAACCGGTACATCGGTACACAGGTATACCGGTACACTGGTACACTGGTACACTAAATTTGCCGATCTTTGTCCAAACACATTACTTCATGAAGAAACTCTTTTTACTGGACGCCATGGCCCTGATCTACCGGGCATATTTTGCGCTGAACAAGAACCCCCGTATCAATTCGAAGGGACTTAACACCTCCGCCATAGTTGGTTTTTCCAATACCCTGTATGATGTATTAAAGAATGAGAAACCTGATTATATGGGGGTAGCTTTTGATACCATTGCCCCAACTGCCAGACATATCGATTTTGTCGACTATAAGGCCCACAGGGAGGCGATGCCGGAAGATCTGGCCAAGGCATTGCCCTATATCAAAACCCTGATCGAAGCCTTCAATATCCCTATTCTTCTAATGGATGGCTATGAAGCCGATGACGTTATCGGGACCCTATCAAAAAAGGCGGAAGAAAAGGGATTCACCACCTATATGATGACCTCTGACAAGGACTTTGGACAGTTGGTATCCGATCATGTCTTTATCTATAAGCCGGGCAAGATGGGGGAGAAGGCAGAGATCCTCGGCCCTGCAGAGGTTTGTGCCAAATACGGGTTGAAACGACCGGAACAAATGATCGATCTGCTTGGCCTCTGGGGTGATGCCTCCGATAACATTCCCGGTATTCCCGGTATCGGACAGGTTACCGCCCAAAAGCTCCTTGCCGAATTCGACACCATGGAAAACCTGATCAACAATGCCGATCAGATCGAGAATGAACGGATAAGGGAAAAGGTGAAAGCCCATACAGAACAGGCATACCTAAGTAAACAACTGGCCACCATTCTCTTAGATGCCCCTGTGGAATTTGATGAATCAACGCTTAAAGTTTCCGAACCTAATCGCAAAGCCCTGAAAGAAATCCTTGACGAGCTGGAATTCAGGACCTTTGCAAAAAGAGTATTTACCGACCTTTCTGTTAAAGATGCTGAAGGTAAGAGCAACGGCATCGACCTTTTTTCCTCTATAGATCCGGAAGCTCCTGAATCTAATACAACATCCACATTCCGAACAATTTATGACACTCCTCACAAGTATTTTCTGGTAAAAACAGCGGATGACCGTAAGGAACTGCTGAAAAAACTCAGGGCTGCCGGTTCTTTCTGTTTTGATTCTGAAACTACCGGATTAGATCCCCATCACTGCGAAATCGTGGGTTTATCATTCGCCTTTAAACCGGCAGAAGCCTGGTTTATGCCATTGCCCGACAATTATGAGGAAACCCTGGAAATTCTGAAGGATTTCAAACCCGTTTTTGAGGATGAAATGATTGAAAAAATAGGGCAAAACCTGAAGTTCGACATCTCTGTCCTCCGCTGGTACGATATCGATGTGAAAGGTGTCCTGAACGATACCATGCTGGCACATTACCTTATACAGCCCGATATGCGCCACAACATGGACCTGCTGGCTGAAACCTACCTCAATTACAAGCCGGTCCCCATTGAAAACCTCATTGGCAAAAAAGGTAAAGACCAGGGAAACATGCGGTTCGTTGAAATGACCGCTCTGAAGGAATATGCTGCCGAAGATGCGGATATTACCTTACAGTTGTGGGGTAAATTACAACCCCAGCTGAAGGAATCCGGCACGCTTGATCTCTTTAACAACATTGAAACTCCGCTTATACCCGTGCTTTCGGCCATGGAAGCGGAAGGAATTAAGGTCGACAAAAAAACGCTTGACGAATACTCGGTGCAACTCCAGGACGAGATCACCATCCTGGAAAAGGAGATCATGGACCTGGCCGGGATGAAGTTCAATCTTTCTTCTCCGAAACAGATGGGAGAAGTCCTGTTCGAACAAATGAAAATTGCTGAAAACGCCAGGCAGACCAGCAAAACCAAACAGTATTCCACCGGGGAGGAGGTCCTGCAGAAGCTCGTCAATAAGCACCCCATTATCCAGAAGATACTGGATTACCGTTCACTGACAAAGCTGAAATCGACTTATGTTGATACCCTTCCGGGCATGATCAATCCCAGGACCGGCCGGGTCCACACCTCTTTTAACCAGGCTGTGGCCGCTACCGGCCGGCTTTCATCCAACAACCCAAATCTCCAGAACATACCCATACGCACCGAAAGAGGGCGGGAGATCCGCAAGGCTTTCGTTCCCAGGAACTCAGATTATTTGCTGCTTTCGGCCGATTACAGCCAGATAGAACTGAGACTGATCGCTGAATTAAGCAATGATACTGCTATGCTGGAGGCGTTCCGCCTCGATGAAGACATCCATGCCGCCACAGCATCCAGGGTATATCACATTCCTGCCGGAGAAGTGACCAAAGAAATGAGAAGAAATGCCAAAATGGTCAATTTCGGGATCATTTACGGCATTTCTGCCTTCGGCCTGTCTGAAAGACTGAATATCCAGCGAAAGGAAGCGGCGGAGCTGATCTCGGAATACTTCCTTCAATACCCCGGAATAAAAAAATATATGGACGACTGTATCCTTTCAGCCAAAAAGAACGGCTATGTCGAAACCATCATGAAACGAAGGCGCTACCTGAGAGATATCAACTCCGGCAATGCCGTAGTAAGAGGCTTTGCCGAAAGGAATGCCATTAATGCGCCTATCCAGGGATCTGCAGCCGATATGATTAAAATCGCCATGATTAATATACACAACGAATTCAAAAAACAGCAACTAAAATCAAAGCTGATCCTTCAGGTACATGACGAGTTGGTGTTTGATGCTCATCTCTCGGAGATTGAACATATTAAACCATTGATAATGAACCTGATGCAGACTGCCATTAAGCTGAACGTTCCGATTAGGGCAGAAATAGGCCAGGGAATTAACTGGTTGGAAGCTCATTAATCAAGAGATCATGAAGAGTATATGTGTATTTTGCGGATCCAGCGCCGGATCCAACCCTGTATATGCTGAAAGCGCCCGCCAGCTGGGGATGTTGCTTACAGTAAGAAAGATAAAGCTAATTTACGGGGGCGCTTCGGTGGGTATTATGGGTGTACTGGCCGATACCATGCTGGAACAGGGAGGGGAAGTGATCGGTGTTATCCCTTCATTCTTCTCAAAAAAAGAAATTGCCCATAATGGTCTTACCGATCTGATCTTTGCGGAATCCATGCATGCACGCAAACAGATCATGACCGGGCTTTCAGATGGATTTATAGCGCTTTCCGGTGGTTTTGGCACTATGGATGAACTGTTTGAGGTGCTTACCTGGGCGCAGCTCGATCTCCATCAAAAACCCATCGGAATGCTGAATATCAATCACTATTTTGATGACCTGCTCCGCTTTTTCGACCATATGGTAGCCGAAAAATTCGTTAAAGAACCCCACCGGCAGATGGTACTTTCGGCTGAAGAACCCGGAGATCTCCTCGACATGATGCTGGATTACCGCCCGGTGATCCTGGAAAAATGGCTGAACCGGATAAAGGCCTGAAAATTAAGCTATTTTGCCAGGATCTTGAACTCAGTACGACGGTTTAGCTGCCTTCCCTCATCCGTTTCATTGGTGGCAATAGGCTGGCTTTCTCCGTAACCTTTGTAGATAAGTCTTGATTTGTCTATCCCTGCATTGATCAGATAATCAACCACTGATTTGGCCCGGTTTTCTGATAAAACCTGATTATACTGATCTGAACCTTTTGAATCAGTATGGCTGGAAATTTCAACCTTTAACCGCGGCATCTCCTTCAGTAAGGTAT
>JAPLDE010000018.1:61798-72630 GCA_026391855.1 Bacteroidota bacterium
GTATATTTGTCGAAATCATAGAAAATGTTACGCAGAATGATCTTCTTACCGATTTCAATCTTGTTCAGGTAGATGTCTTTCACTATCTCCTGGTATCCCTGGGCCACAGGGATGTCGAAGTTCTCGGAATGGAAAAGGTAACCTTCGGCCCTAACAGCAATACCGTAATTGATACCCGAAGGAAGAGCAACCAGGTATTTTCCTGTTTTGTTATTCGATTCGAAGGAAGATACCAGCTCATTCTTGGAGTTATCGGTAATATCGATGGCCGCCCCCAGGGGTTCCAGGGTAACCGCATCATACACCGTTCCTTTCAGCAGGGTCAGCTGGCTGGTCTTGATCTCAACAGTAGGTGCACTTACAGTCTGCCTGAAAGGCTCTATGATACTGGCCAGCAGGTTGTCTTCATTATTTTCGACCAACGGTTTTTCAGGACCCAGGAAGGTTAAACGGTAGATATCTTTTTCTCCGAAACTGTCTGTACTACGGTAAGAAGCATAATATCCATGCCTTCCATCAGCTGAAAGGACCAGGAAAACATCATCATCGGTGGTATTGATCGGGTATCCCAGGTTTTCCGGGGCCGACCATTTCCCGTTTTCAAAAACCGCCCTGAAAATGTCGTACCCACCCATAGTCGCATGCCCCTTTGAGGCAAAATACAGGGTCTTCCCGTCCGGATGCATAAACACCCCTATCTCATCATATTCGGTGTTGATACTAGGCCCGAGATTGACCGGGTCACCCCATCGGCCATCCTTTCCCAGACGGCTGGAATAAATATCGTGCCCGCCGAACCCTCCGGGCCGGTCGCTGACAAAATACAGGGTATTCTGGTCAGGTGAATAACAAGCCGAAGGTTCATGGTAACGTGTATTGATCGGCTTGGGAAAACGGACAGGTTCACCATACTCATCGCCGTTTAGTCGGCTCTCATACAGATCTCCGCCATTATCTCCCCGGTACATCAGCAGCTTTTGACCATCGGGTGATAAACCAACTGTAGCATCATGATATTCAGTATTTAACGGCTTATCCGGGTGGAGAGCCGTTAACCATTCTTCCGAGGTCTTACGGGGCGATATATATATATCTTCGTAATAAAAAAGGTCTACAGGGTCGATGCCCCCGCCAACTGTATTATCACGGGAGGAAGTGAACAACATTTTCGATTCATCGGCTGTAATGACAGGGGCATATTCCGGAAAATTCGTATTGATGGCTCCTCCCACATTTTCAATGAGCACCCTTACCGGGTTAGCCATCATCCTCTTTGCCACATCACATTCCTCAAGTCTTCTGGAAACATCCTTTATCCGGTTATTGGGATCATTTGGGGGTAGTGTGGCCAGATAAGCAGTATAAAACAATACGGCCTTGTCAATCTCCTGGTTGAAATGATAGGCTTGCCCAAGCAGGTACTTGATGTCGGCGCTGATACCCGGTTTGATCTTATAGGCCTTTTCCAGAAAATAGATGGCATTGGCCTTCTGCAGTGAATACAGGTAACACTTACCGATCTTGTAATTCAACTCTGCGTTGTTGGGATTGAAATCATTGGCCCTCAGGTAGAATTCCAATGCCTGAAGATATGTGGCCCGCCGACCGATCTCAAAATAATCGTCCCCCGATTTGATGTCTTTAATTGCCTCCCTCAGCCGATCGCGCTGCTCCCTCGAAAAATTATCCCTGGCAAAAGGCACGTCCTGGATCTGGGCCTGTAAAATATTCAGGTTAAACCCGTTCAATACCCATACCGCGGATAATAAAACCAATGTCCGTATGAGGGTTCCCTGATTCACTTACAAACTTGTTTGGCATAATTATCGGCACCCGGTACTCCCATTTCAAATGCCTTCCGGTAATCCAGACAGGCTCCTTCCTCATCCTTTACCATCTCTTTGGCAATGCCGCGGTTCAGATAGGCAAACCCATATTCCGGGTCGATCTGGATGGCTGTTGTATAATCCTCAATAGCTCCCTTATAATCCTTCAGCTTGTACCTGGCATTCCCACGGTTGTTAAACGCATAAGCGTACTCAGGATTGATGGTCAGGGAGGAAGTGAAATCATCCAAGGCCTTCTGAAATTCACCCTTTTTCATCCAGGCAGTCCCCCGGTTGTTAAAGGCGACAAAATAATCGGCCTTTAACCTGATCGCTTCGTTATAATCAGCAATGGCCCCATTATAATCTTCCTGGATCCGTTTGATGCTGCCCCGGTTATTATACACAAAAGGCAGATTGGGATTGATAGAGATGGCCTTGTTATAATCTGCTATGGCGCCATCCAGGTCATCCAGTTTCCTGTGTGCACTTCCCCTGTCGTTATAAGCCTGTGCATTCTGAGGGTTCAGGTTGATGGCAATGGTGTAATCTTTAACCGCATTCTGATATTCTTCGTTCTCAAAATAGATCCCGGCCCTGTAATAATAAGCCAGTGAATTGGCAGAATCCAGATCGATGGCATTGGAATAATCATCGAAACAGCCCTGGGCATCCCCGTTCTCATACTTGGCCCTTCCGCGGTAAAAATAAGCGCTCCCTGTCGGATTCCGCTCAATGGCTATATCAAAATCGGAAATAGCAGCATGAAAATGCTGAAGCTCAAGGTGTACCACACCCCGGTTAAAATAGGCCCCTGAAAACTGCGGGTCGAAAGAAATGGCACTGGTAAACGACTGCAGAGATGCATCAAAGTTCTTCTCCTGGTATTGCCTGATCCCCTCATTAAAAGCTTTCTCTGCTTCGGCAGCCGAGGTATTGGATTCGGCCGAACTGGTGTCCAGCTGGAACTTCTCCTTGATCAGGGTCTGTTTGCGGACCTTTGTCGTATTGTCCTTTACATTCTCCTGCGCAGGCAGGGTATTGCACCAAAAGGTAAAAAGAAGTAAAAATACTGGTAACGCTTTATGCATAATGCACCGGCAAAATGAAAAGCTAAAATACGAATAATTGGAAAGAAAAATGAATTAAAAGGCTAATTCCTGATGGCGTTCCTGTAAAGATGGTAGATCTCCATCACGTCCTTTACAAAGGAAAACGGTTCTTCTCCCCTGCAATAACCATAAAAGGCCAGCCTGTCGTGATAATACTTCGGTTCTGCCTTCCTTAGCAGAAAAGAATCCACGTTATTGGTCCAAAGGTCGTTTTTCTTCCCGTATTTGGCAGCGAGCCTCCTGGCATCAAGTACATGACCCAATCCGACATTATAGGCTGCCAGTACAAATTTTATCCTTTCATCCTGATCTTTCACCATACCCCTGAACTGCTTGTCAAGGCTTTCCAGGTATTTCACGCCGGCCTGAATCTGCTTGTCGGGCCGTGAAATGGAATTAATACCGTATTTCTCCGCAACATCAGGCATCAGCTGCATCAGCCCTGAAGCACCCGACCAGGCCTGGACTTCCGGGTGAAACTTGCTCTCATGATAGATCAATGAAGCCAGCAAACGCCAGTCCCAATTGATGATTTTGCTGTATTTCTTTATGATCTGGTCATAAGGCGATATTTTGCCTCCCCTGACCGAATACAGATCGCTCCCGACAATTTTTACCGTACGTGGACTCACGTAATATTTGTCGTAGTACATGGCAAATTTCTTCGACTTCCTGAACGATGACAGCCATTGGTTGAAATCCTTCTGCAGGTCACCACCGGAAGGTTGTACTATCCAGACCAGGTTCTGCCCGGGCCCCAAAACCGTTTTTACATCCAGGTTGGAATAATAGCGCAGGTTGGCTTCGGCTATGTTCTCATAAGAAATGGCATAGTCGATCTGACCGTGGGCAACGGCGGCAATGAGCTGCTCTGCAGTGAATTCGGGGTGCTCAATAATATGGATCGAATCGCTGGTGCTGAAAGACAGCATGGTAAGCATTTTCGTCAGGGGACTGCCTTTCTGAACATACACCTTCTTACCACCCAGCATCTTCGGATCCCTGATCAGGCCATCGTCTTGTTCTTCTGCCTGTATCTTACCCGGTTTCCGCTGCACCAGGACCGGCCTGGCTGAAAAAACAGGATCGGTGAAATACAGGTAACTCTTCTCCTGGGCTTCCGGAAGATCGATGGCTACCATGTCAACGTCCTCATTCTCCAGAGAACTATAGGTGCTTTCTATTGATGTACTTAATACAATATTCAGAGTAACTCCCAGATGATCAGCATATTCCTTTAAAAGGTCATAACTGAACCCCATCGGTGTACCCCGGTAGATAAAATAGGAGGTGGAATTGTAATCGGTGATAACCAATAACTTCCCTCTTTTTTTGATCTTGTCTAATCCCATTTCCCGGCCAGCCGTATTCGGTCTGACTGTTTCATTCTTCTTACATGAATAAAGGGAGAAAGAGAAGAATAAGATCAAAACAAAAGCCCAATATCTTTTTATGATATGGCTGAAGATATACTTCAATAATCGCTTGTTTTGATGAATATTTTGCAAATTTACTTCTTTTGTGGGTACTATTTTCCTTTTAACAAGTTGATATTGTTTGATTAACAAATTTTAACAATAATCAATATGAAAACAACGCCCATGTTTATTCTTTAAACGTTCTAAATAGTGAGATGTTTCGCTATGAGGAAAGAAAAATATTTATTTTGCTAATTATCAATAAATTAACAAAATTTTCAAACGGTTTTTCTGTACCTGCGAATAGCCAGAGAGAGGGATAAAAAAGCCAGACCAAGGAGATAGGCCAGGTTGTTCTGTATGTCCTGAAATCCTGAACCTTTCAGCAGAATCATGCGGATAATGCGGATAAAATGAGCAACAGGATTGATCTGATTCAGCGTTTGTGCCCACTGTGGCATGTTCTCAACGGAGGTAAATAAACCGCTCATCAGTAGAAATACGATCATAAAGAAGAAGGAAACGAACATAGCCTGTTGTTGGGTGTTGGCAAAGGTGGAAACCATCAGCCCCATGCCCAAAATGACCAGGATGTAAATAAACGCCGACAAAAACAGTAATAGCAGATTCCCTTCCAATGGAATATTAAAAAAGATCTTCCCGATCACCAACCCAAACGACAGCTCAAATAAGGCAATGATCAGCGTAGGGACCAGTTTTCCGGTGATAAACTGGTATTTACGGATGGGGGAAACGTTGATCTGCTCAATGGTCCCTATTTCTTTTTCCTTTACTATGTTCATCCCCGATAACAATAAACTGATCACCGTCACCAGGATGACCAGGATACCGGGGACCATAAAGGTTGTATAATTCAGCTCCGGGTTATACCAGAAAGAATAGGTCAGGTCGATGAATTTGGGCTTTGTCAGTGTAAAATTCGCCCGACCTGAGGATAATCCCCTGTTAAACTCATTGACCATGGAAACGGTATATCCGTTAATCAATCCTCCGGCACTTCCGTTAATGGCGTTGACAACCATCTGAAATCCGGTTGACTGGCCCTCAACCAACTTCTTTTCAAAACCCCTGGGTATGCACAATACCGCATCAGAGCTGTTCCGCCTGAGGCTCTCCTCTCCATCGGAATAATTGAAGGAAAAGCCTGACAGACTAAAAAAATGAGATCCTTCAAATTGGTGAATGATCGACCGTGACGTTGTTGTGCGATCATTATCAACTACATATAAATTAACATTCTTCAGCTCAAAGGTGGCCGCATGAACGATGATGACCAATTGTACAATAGGAACGGCAAATATGATAGGGATCATCCCCTTGTTCCGGAAGATCTGCAAAAACTCTTTTTGTATTAAAAACAATATCGTTCTCATGGCAGGGTTTTCAGGCAAGTCGGATCTTGAACTTCTTGATACTCAGTGCAATAAAAAATAAGGTCATCAGGCTCAGGACGAGTATTTCTTTCCAGATATATTCAATCCCGCTTCCCTTCAGCATTATGTCTTTGATCATGATAATGAACCACTTGGGTGGCATCGCCTGGCAGATTACCTGCAGCCAGAGAGGCATGTTCTCAATGGGATAAATAAACCCTGAAAGCAAAATGGTTGGCAGCATCAGTCCCACCATCGAGAGCATCATGGCTACCTGCTGACTGTCGGTTATTGTTGAGATCAGTATCCCGAGGGAAAGCGCAGTGAGAATGAACAACATGGTAACGCTCATCAGCAGGATCAGGCTCCCGTGGACAGGGACCCCGAATACAAAATGGCCTATCAGTATGATCATCATGGCATTGATGAAGGAAAGCAGCAGGTAGGGTGTCACTTTCCCCAAAATGATCTGAATGGGACGTAAGGGCGAGGCCAGCAGGACTTCCATGGTTCCAAGCTCTTTTTCCCGGGTCAGTGAAATGGAGGTCATCAGGGCCGAAATCAGGGTCAACAGCATGGCAATGATACCCGGTACAAACATGAAAACGCCTTTCAATCCGGGATTATACTGCATCTTAACCTCGGCCTGGATCTGAACCTGCTGTGTCTGTAATCTGTTTAAGCTTTGCACATAGCCCATCAGAATACCGTTGGTGTAATTCACCAGCATCTTGGCAGTGTTGGGTTCTGAGGCGTCGGCAAGGATCTGCACTCCAGCCCTCCCGGTTTTCTCCAGTTTATCTGCAAATCCGGGTTCAAACACAATGACCTCTTTTACTTTGCCCTGTTGAAAAATGGAGTGTATTTCACTATCGTCGCTCAGGTTTCGGTCGAGGATAAAATAACCGGATGAAAGCAATTTTACGGTGATCTCCCTGGTTACTATATCCTTGGAGTGGTCGAGAATGGCGATTCGGGCATCCTTTATCTCATTGGTGATCACATAACCAAACAATAACAATTGAACCACCGGCATACCAAACAAAATGACCAGGGTGCGGTTATCCCTGAAAATATGATGAAACTCCTTGATAATGAATCCTATAAACTTCTTCATAAAGGGTTGTCAGGTGTTACGGGCCAGTTTAAGAAACACTTCATTAATGGTATTGACTTCAAACTGTTTCTTGAGGTTCAGTGGTGTATCCAGTGCCATGATCTTTCCATCCGTCATGATCGTTACCCGGTCGCAGTATTCTGCTTCATCCAAGTAATGCGTGGTGACGAACACGGTTATACCCTCATGGGCTGTAACGTAGATCATTTCCCAGAACTGCCGCCTGGTGATGGGATCTACCCCGCCCGTAGGCTCATCAAGAAAAACGATACCCGGCTGATGGATAATGGCAACGGAAAAAGCAAGCTTCTGCCTCCATCCCAGCGGCAGGTCGCGGATCAGGGTGTCCTTCACCGATGCTATCTCCAGCTTCTCTAACAGTTCAGCTGTCCTCGACCTGATCTCCTTCCGGCTGAGCCCGTATATCCCTCCGTATAACCGAATGTTTTCCGTTACCGTCAGGTCCTCATACAGCGAAAACTTCTGACTCATATAACCAATGTTTTTCTTGATCTTATCGGCCTCGTTGTAAGCATTATAGCCGGCAACCATGATCTCGCCCGAGGTGGGGGATGATAACCCGCACAAAATTCTTATGGCAGTGGTTTTGCCTGCCCCATTGGCACCCAGGAACCCGAAGATCTCACCCTTATATACCTCAAAACTCAGGTGATCGTTGGCGATGAAACTTCCGAATTTCTTCACCAGGTCCTTCACAATAATGACAGGTTCTGTCTCACTCATGCCTTTTCTGTTGACTCATCAGTTCAATAAAACTATCTTCGATGCCAGGAGTAATGACCTTGATTTCCACTTCCTCATGACCCTTATCTTCCAGAAACTTCTTCATTCTGCCGGGCTCCTGTCCCTCATTGCCCAGGGTAAGATGAATATATTGTCCGAAGAGATACACTTTCTCCACACCGGGATACTGCCTCAGATCGATGAGTAAGGGATACATTTCCCGGCTCCTCACTGCCCAGATTGGCTTGGAGAAGCTTCCTGAAATATTTTCAGGCCGGTCGATGGCCATAATGCTACCTTTCTCAATAAGGGCTATCCTGTCACAAAGTGAGGCTTCATCCATGTAAGGTGTCGAAACCAGTATGGTGATCCCCTCAGCTTTCAGCCTGCCTAGCATCTCCCAGAACTCTTTACGGGAAATGGCATCCACCCCGGTGGTGGGTTCATCCAGTACCAATATGGCAGGCTTATGCACAAGGCAGCAACAAAGAGCCAGTTTCTGTTTCATCCCCCCCGACAGCTTTCCGGCCAGCCTGTCTTTGAAGGGTTCGATCTGAACGTAAATATCACGGATCAGGTGATAATTCTCTTTAATGGTGGTACCGAAAATGGTGGCAAAAAATTTCAGGTTCTCTTCAACACTCAGGTCCTGGTAGAGTGAAAACCGGCCGGGCATGTAGCCTGCCAGGTTCCTGATCTTACGATATTGCTTTACCACATCATAGCCTTCTATAGTGACACTTCCCTGGTCAGGTAACAGCAAGGTGGTCAGGATGCGGAACAAACTGGTCTTTCCTGCCCCGTCGGGTCCTATCAGCCCAAATAATTCACCCTTGCCGACCTGGAAGGATATGTCCCTCAAAGCCCTGGTGTTCCCGTACGATTTCGACACCTGCCGTATGATCACTGCCTGGTCCTGCATCGCTGAATTACTTAAAATTAACCTCACCAGGCATGGCGATCTTCAGACTGCCGTCATTTTTCACCCTCACCTTTACTGCATATACCAGGTTTACCCTCTCTTCCTTGGTCTGAATGATCTTTGGCGTAAATTCAGCGGTGGAGGAGATCCAGCTGATAGTGCCGGTGAGCTTACGGTTGCTCGTCTTGTCTTCATCAATCATAACCTCTGTTTCCTGTCCCAGCCTGATATGTGGCAGCTGGTCCCCTGAAACGTATATCCTCAGGTACATTTCCTGCAGGTCTGCGATCTTGTAAAGGGGTTTGCCCATGGTTGCCAGCTCATTGCTTTCGGCAAACTTTCCGAGCACCGTCCCCCGGATGGGGTTGATAATATGACACTTGCGCAGGCTTTCATTCAACTGGGCGATCTGCTGGGTAATTCCTTCCAGCTCGTTTACCACGCCTTCACGCTGAACCTGCGTGGCCTGGATCTGCTTATCAATCAGCTTCAGGCTGCCTGAAATATCATCCATTTGTTTCTGTGTTGCCGCCTTATCCTTAAAAAGCTTCTCCAACCTGTTTCTGTCAGTCACCAGGTTTTCCTTCTGCTGCTCCTGGACAGCCACCTGGGCGCTGATACCCGTCAGTTTTGAACTGACTGCCTTCTGCTGATATTCCAGTGCCCTCTTCTTCAGATACAGATCCGTTGTATCGATCAGGGCCACCATAGTCCCGGCAGCTATCTCCTGCCCTTCTTCCATATTGATATAGACCAGCTTTCCTGGTACTTCCGCCGAAATGGTTACTTCTGTTGCTTCAAACGTTCCATAGGCATCTGATTTTCCGCCTTTCCCGGAACAGGAAAACAAAACCATCAGAAATGCTGAATAAAAAATTAAACGGGTGTTCATAGTGCGTTTGGTTTTATCTGATAATCAGTATGAAAAATTAATGGTACTGAGCTGTTGAAAGGCCTGTTGATTAATACACCCCCTTCATGGTCAGGTAATCAACCCTGGCTTTCACCAGCTGTATCCGGTGATTCTCCCGGTTCAGCCGGGCTTGTGTTTCGTTATTCAGTTCGGTCACATAATCGCTGCTGGTAATGACCCCGTTTTCAAGCTGGGAGGCCGACGACAGGGTGATCTTATGCCGTAGATCGATGATCTCCTCATCCCTGCTGAGCATCGATTGAAATTTCTCTATTTCGGCCGATTGGTTTTCCAAACTGATCTTCAGGTTCTTATCAAAAGTTTCTTTTTGAGTAATGATGACATCTTTCTGAAAATCAATGATTTGTCTTTCATTTTTTAACTGGTTCCAGTTCCAGAGATTCCAGCTTACTTTGGCCCCGACCAGCCAGAATGATTGGAATTCGCTATTCAGCATATTCAGTCCCGGCTTTCCGTAACCGGCCTGGGCAAAGGCAAAAACCCTGGGAAGGTATTTGCTTCCGCTGAGTTGTTTGGACACATCCAGCCGCTTTTGCTGCAATTCCATTACAAGGGGCTCAAGCCTCTTGTTTTCTGACAGTGTGCCGGTCTCTGCCGGTGCAGGCAGTATGAATGCCTGGCCGACCGGCAGGGTTTTGTTCAGGAATTCGCCCAGCATGAGTAAACCCGCCTGCCGGCTGATGTTCAGTTCTGTCAGCTGCTGTTCCACCTTGAGTTTCTCCGCTTTTAACACATCAGCCTGGCTTTCCAGTACAGTACCGTTCTTTACCCCTGAGGTTAACCCGGATAGCTTCTGGTTCAGGTCATCAAGCAATGATTCCAGGATCTTACGATTCTCCTGCAGCAGAAGTACCCCGAAATAGAGCTGGTTTACCCTTTCCTTGATCTTATATAATTCAGCTTCAAGGTTTTGCTGGTCAGCTTCAAGTCCTGCCCTTTCAAGCTGTTTCTGCTGACGGGTCATCCCTCCGTCATAAACCGTTTGATTCAGGTCCAGGGTTATCTTATACTGGTCCTTGTCCATGGATGGAATGGTAACAAAAGGAACCTTTATCGGGATCTCGGTTACCTCCGACTGATAGGTCACTTGTCCGTTCAGATTTATTTGTGGTAAATAATTGGTTTGCAGGTTCCTGATCCTCTCCTCAGTGATCTTTTTCAGCAACTCTTTTTGCCTGATCATCGGATAGTTTTGGATGGCTTCCTGCTGGCACCAACCCAGTGAAACAGAGTCCGGAACCTGTGCCAATAAGGATATTGACATCAGGAATAAAAGAAAACACAGTAGCTGTTTCATTTTATTTGCAGTAGTTAATTGATTCTTAATGAATTAATAATCGTGTCAGTCACCACCTTCTTTCTCTC
>JAPLDE010000249.1:0-3712 GCA_026391855.1 Bacteroidota bacterium
GGTTCATGCAGTACGGTGATGATGAACTGCACTTTCTGTTGCATCCCTTTGGAAAGTTCTTCCACTTTTCGGCCCCACCACGACTGGATCTCAAATTTTTCGAACCAGAACTTCAGCCTTTTCAGGGCTTCGGCCTTTTTCATACCTTTCAGCCGGGCCAGGTACAACGCCTGTTCTCCCACTTTCATTTTCTTGTACAATCCTCTTTCTTCCGGAAGATATCCTATTTCGAAGACGTGGGCGGGTTTCAGTTTTTCACCGTTCAGGAAAAGCTGACCCTCATCAGGCAGCAGGATCTGGTTGATGATCCTGATCAGGGTGGTTTTTCCTGCCCCGTTGGGTCCGAGCAATCCGAAGATGCTCTGGCGGGGGACGGTAATACTCACCTTGTTCAGTGCGGTATGGGCAGCGAACCGTTTGGTTACCTCATTGGCCTGGAAGATAGTATCCATGAATTGGTTGTAAAGTTATGCAACCCGCGTCGAAAGGAGGAGGGTTATTGAAAATATTCTTTCATCCTGCCGAAAAAGCCTTTGTCGTTCTGATCGGGCCGTGGTTTGAAGTTTTCAGCATTTTCGAGTTTTTCCAGTACAGCACGTTCTTCTTTGGTCAGGTTCTGTGGTATCCACACGTTGATCGACACGAGCAGGTCTCCCTTGCCGTAGCTTTCGAGGCTGGGAAGGCCTTTTCCCCTGAGTCTTAACACCTTTCCGGGCTGGGTGCCGGCTGAGATCTTTATTTTGGCTTTACCTTCCAGTGTAGGCACTTCAATGCTGGTTCCCATGGCAGCTTCCGGGAAACTGAGATACTGTTCGAAATGAAGATTATTGCCGTCTCTTACAAGAAAAGGATGTTCAGCCTCTTCGATCTGAACGATCAGGTCACCGGGGATGCCTCCGCGGGCAGCTGCATTACCCCGGCCGCCCAGTGACAGTTGGATGCCGTCGCTCACCCCGGCCGGTATGCTGATGGTGATCACTTCTTCCGACTTTACAATCCCATTTCCAAAGCAAACACTGCATTTATCCACGATGATCTGGCCCTCGCCCCCGCAGGTAGGGCAGGTTGAGGAAGAGGTCATCTGACCGAGTATGGTGTTGGTAACCCGGGAGATATGCCCGCTGCCCCTGCAACTGGAGCAGGTCTGGTAACCAGTGCCGTTTTTGGCACCCGTGCCGTTGCAGGCGGTACATCCTATGTATTTGTTGAGCTTGATCTTCTTTTCAACCCCGGTAGCGATCTCTTCCAGGGTCATCTTTACTTTTACCCTGAGGTTACTTCCTTTATTCACTCTCCGGGACGACTGCCTTCTCCCGCCTCCGAAACCAAAAAAATCGCCTCCGAAGATATCCCCGAACTGCGAAAAGATATCCTCCATAGACATCCCTCCGCCATATCCCTGGTTTCCGGCACCACCTATACCGGCATGCCCGAACTGATCGTACCTGGCTCTCTTGTCCGGATTGCTCAGGATCTCGTAAGCCTCGGCGGCTTCCTTGAACTTCTCTTCCGCTTCCTTGTTGTCAGGGTTCTTGTCAGGGTGATGTTTCAGCGCCATCTGCCGGTATGCCTTCTTGATCTCATCTGCAGAGGCTTTCCTGTCAACTCCCAATATCTCGTAAAAATCACGTTTAGCCACTGTATGTATTTTTAACTGCCAACAATAACCTTGGCATACCGTATAACTTTTCCTTTATATCCGTAACCTTTCTGTACCTCATCCACCACCTTGCCCTTCATCTCCGGGGCAGCGCTGATGCTGGTGATGGCCTCATGATAATCCGTATTGAAATCGCTTCCTATGGAAGACAAGGCGTTTAGCCCTTTCGATTCCAGCAGCGATCTTAACTTGTTGTAAATAAGTTCAACCCCCTCACGAATGACCTTTGTTTCATCAGATGTATCGAATGACTGCAACGCCCTTTCAAAGTCATCAAGCACCGGCAGTAAAGCAACGATCAGTTCTTCAGAGGCATAAGCCAGTATCTCTGATTTTTCTTTGATCGTTCGTTTCCTGTAGTTGTCGAATTCGGCAAACAACCGCAGGTATTTATCATTGATTTCATCTGCTTTTTGCTGAAGTTCCTCTTCCTTGCTTTCCTTCCTGAATTTGAACTTTTTTCCCTTCTTCCCTTCTTCAGACTGTTCTTGTGATGTTATTTCCGGAGTCTCAGGGTTATCTCCTGTTTCCTGCTTGTTAATTTCTTCTTCCATCTCTTTTTTCTGTTACTGTATATATATGGTATAGGTGGGCCGTAAAGAAATGACGTGGCAAAGGAAACAAAATCTTTGGCACGTCAGGAGAAAGACAAATTGTCAGGTCGGCTTAGCCTATGCAATAGCCTGCAAATCTAGTTCTTGGCAAGTTTCTCGATTTGGTAGATCAGGTCGATCCCGCGAAGGTTCTTGGCCAGAATGATGCCGTTGGCATCCAACAGAAAATTGGTGGGGATGGAGTTAACGCCATAAACTTTGGCGGCTTCGCATTGCCAGTACTTCAGATCGCTGACATGATAATCCCAGTCCAGTTTGTCGGTTTTAATGGCATTGACCCAGTTTTCCTTTTGTTTATCCAGCGAAACGCTGTAAATTTTAAATCCCTTACCGTTTTTGAATTTTCTGTCTTTGAACTTGTTATACGCTGCAACTACATTTGGATTTTCCCTTCGGCAGGGTCCGCACCAGGAAGCCCAGAAATCGACCAGGACAATATTTCCTTGCAGGGAAGAAAGCTTGATGATCTTTCCGTCGGGATTGGTGAGTGCGATCTCAGGGGCTTTATTTCCCACGTTTATTCCGATGGATGGAGAAGTCGACTGCGGTTTTTCCTGGGCATTGGAAGCTGAATTTAACAGGGTCCAGGAGATAGGTAACATCACTACAATCAGGATAATAACTGCTTTTTTCATATATAAAATTATGTATTTTAGTTTAACACTTGGGGCTACTTTCTTACAATTTCCGCGCCAAGATTTCTGAGGCGCTGGTCGATATGCTGGTACCCCCTGTCGATCTGGTCGATGTTTTCGATGACCGATTTTCCATGGGCAGAGAGGGCGGCGATCAGCAGGGATACCCCGGCACGGATATCGGGTGATGACATTTTTATTCCCTTCAGCGGATATTGACGGTTTAGTCCGATGACAGTGGCGCGGTGAGGGTCGCATAAGATGATTTGTGCCCCCATGTCGATGAGCTTATCTACGAAAAACAACCGGCTTTCGAACATTTTCTGGTGAATGAGGACACTTCCCTTGGCCTGGGTGGCAACCACCAGGGCCACAGAGATCAGGTCGGGGGTAAAACCCGGCCAGGGCGCATCGGATATGGTCATGATGGAGCCGTCTATAAACGTTTCCACCTCATACACTTCCTGTTCGGGGATGTAAAGATCGTCGCCGCGGAGGATTACCTGTATTCCCAGCCGCCTGAAGACTTCGGGGATAAGCCCAAGTTCAGCGTATTGTACATTGCGGATGGTGATCTCTGATTGGGTCATGGCTGCCATCCCGATAAAGCTGCCGATCTCGATCATGTCGGGAAGCAGCCTGTGCCGACATCCTTTAAGGTATTCCACCCCTTCGACGGAGAGCAGGTTTGATCCGACCCCGTTGATTTTTGCACCCATACTGATCAGCATCCGGCATAACTGGACAAGGTAAGGTTCACAGGCGGCATTGAAGATAGTGGTGATGCCTTTGGCCATAACGGC
>JAPLDE010000249.1:3772-8337 GCA_026391855.1 Bacteroidota bacterium
ATGTTGGCAGTACCTGTCACAGAGGCTTCGTCCAGCAGCATATAGGTGCCTTTCAGTTCTTTTCCCGACACCTTGAAAACATTGTGTTCAGGATCAGCCTCAAAGGTGGCTCCCAGGTTCTGCAAACCGGTAAAATGGGTATCCAGCCTTCTTCTGCCGATCTTGTCACCGCCGGGTTGGGGGATATAGGCTTTTTTGAACCTGGCCAGCAAGGGACCCACTATCATCACGGAGCCTCTCAGGGAAGCTGCCTTTTTCCTGAAATCTGCGGTCTTCAGGTAGTTCATGTCAATATTGGCAGCTTCAAAAGTATATTCGTCAGGGCTGTTTTTCACCACGCTGACACCCATGGTTTGTATCAGCTCTATCAGTTTGTTTACATCCCGTATGTCGGGAATGTTGCCGATAGTGACTTTCTCAGGAGTCATCAGGGTAGCACAAATGACCTGGAGAGCCTCATTCTTTGCACCCTGGGGGATAATTTCACCTTTCAGTTTCCGGCCCCCGACGATCTCGCTCATTTTTTTCTTCCCTTGAGATTATTATCCTTCTGGCGGGGAAAGAACTTTTTCTTTTTCATTCCCGGCGGGCGGCCAAGTAACTCATTGGTGTGCTGAAGGCGGGTGTCTTCACTGAGTTTTAGTTTTCCCTTCGATAATTCAGCCAGGTGTTCATAGATCACCTCATCATTAACAGAATCCCTGTTCCAGGTGAGAAAGGCTTTCTTGAGATGGTTGGCGATGGTGTTCACAAGGGCTTCTTTTTCAGGACTGTCCTCCATTTCAGCCACTTTTTCAATGATCTTCTGGATGTTCCTTCCATAATGCCCGTATTTAAAATCCCTGATGGTATAAGGAATTCTGTCGGGTTTGGCCTTTAGTACCTCGGGTGAGGGCATGACATAAGTAGTTTCGACATCCAGTTTGAAATCGGAGATGATATACAGGTGATCCCATAGTTTCTGTTTGTAATCCGTCGATTCTTTCACCTGCGGATTAATCTGGGCCATAATATTGATGATGGTTTTGGCGACATTGGTCCTTTTGTCACGGTCTTCAATGGTGAGTGCAAAATCCACCATTTTCTGTATATTTCGTCCGTATTCCGGTAAAACAAGGTGAGGCCGGCCTGAATTGTATTCCATTGGGGGGAATTAATGAATAAGTATTGAAGATATAAAATGCAAAGATAGTACTATTCTATTATCCGGAGTTTGGCAAAGCGAAGGAGGAGTTGCTTATTTCCGGCTTCAGAAAAATGAACGGTGGCTTTTTTGTTGGGACCGGCGCCTTCCACAGCCAGTACTTTTCCTTTTCCGAAACGCTGGTGTTCGACCATGGTGCCGATTTGTATGCTGCTGATATCCAGGTAGTCGCCGGTATCGATAATTGGTCTGGGTTTTTCAGGACTATCCATCGGGGTTAGTTTTTTAGCAGGGCCCGGGTTCATCTTTACCTTTTTAGGCAGGTCGAAACAAACCTGGTCGATCTCGTCAACAAAACGGCTGGGTTGGCTCATGGTCAGGTTACCCCATTTGTACCGGTTCATGGCATAAGCCAGGGTCAGTTTCTGCCTGGCCCGGGTGATTGCCACATAAAACAACCTCCTTTCCTCTTCCAGTTCAGCCCTGCTGTTCATTGAGAGGTAGGAGGGGAAGAGGTTCTCTTCAAGCCCTACAACATATACATAGGGGAACTCCAGCCCTTTGGCCGAGTGTACTGTCATCAGGGTGACCTTGTTCTTGTCCTTTTTTTCCTCCTCCGGCTCAAGATCGGTCAGCAGCGACACCTCACCGAGGAATTCGTCGAGGCTGCGGGGCGACTGATCCTCCGACAACTCACCGGTTTCTTCGTTGGCAGGTCTGGGGGAATCTACAAAATCCCTGATGGCATTCAGTAACTCCTGGATGTTCTCGGCCCGGCTAATCCCTTCGGGGGTCTGGTCTTCCTGAAGATCTTTCAGTATGCCTGTTGAAAAAACGATGTGTTCGGCCAGTTCAAAGGCATTCCTGTTTTTCAGCTGTACCCGGAAACTGTTGATCTTTGTGATAAAATCGTCAATACGGTGAAGGATCCCCGAATTGATACCGAGTGAATTCTGATGAAGCTGGTTCATCACCTCCCAAAGGCTTTGATCCTGCTGCCCGGCGGCCACCTCTATTTTTTCCATGGTAGTATCGCCAATCCCCCTGGCAGGGTAGTTGATGATGCGCAGCAAGGCCTCCCTGTCGCTGGGATTTACCACCATTCTGAAATACGAGATCAGGTCCTTAATCTCCTTTCTCCGGTAAAAGGAAAGCCCTCCATAGATGCGGTAGGGGATGTTGAGTTTCCGTAACGATTCCTCAAAGCTTCTCGACTGGGCATTTGTCCGGTACAAAATGGCGAACGCGCTGTTTTCCAGCTGTTTGTTCATTTTATTCTCGAAGATGGAATGAGCCACCAGTATACCTTCTTCCGTATCTGAGGCCGCTTTGAGCAGGCTGATCAGTGAACCTTCCTCATTATCGGTCCAGATCTCCTTGAAGATCTGCTCCTTGTTATTCTGGATCACCGTATTGGCCGCACTTACAATGGTTTTGGTTGAACGGTAATTCTGTTCAAGTTTAAATAATTGAAAATCAGGGTAATCCTTTTTGAAATTGAAAATGTTCTGAATATTGGCGCCCCTGAAACCATATATACTCTGAGCATCGTCACCCACCACGCAAAGGTTTTCGAACCTGGCGGCCAGCCGCTTTACAATAATATATTGGGAATAGTTGGTGTCCTGGTACTCATCCACCAGTATATACCTGAAACGGTTCTGGTATTTGAGGAGCACGTCGGGGAAGTCGCGGAGCAGCACATTGGTAAAAAAGAGCAGGTCATCGAAATCCATGGCGGAGGCCTTGAAGAGGCGGTTCTGGTAGATGGAATAGATCTGGCCGATCTGGGGTTTCTGCGAATGGCGGTCGTATGTCTGGAGCTCAGAATCCTCAAGGTATTCCGGTGCGGTTATCAGGTTCGATTTCGCCATTGAGATACGGTGGAGGACATATGAAGAATTATAGATCTTGATATCGAGGCCGAGTTCTTTGATGATGGTTTTCAGCAGGCTTTTTGAATCGTCGTTATCGTAGATGGTAAAGGTGGAGGGGAATCCGAGAAGGTGTCCGTCGACACGGAGCAGGCGGGCGAAAACCGAGTGGAAGGTACCCATCCACACGTTTTTGGCATCCTGGTTTTCCACCAGGCTGATGATCCTCTCCTTCATTTCGTTGGCGGCCCTGTTGGTAAACGTAAGCGCCAGGATCTGAAAGGGTTCGACCCCTTTCTGAACCAGGTGGGCCACCCTGTAAGTAAGCACCCTGGTTTTTCCCGAGCCGGCTCCGGCGATCACCATCACCGGTCCATCGGTACATTCAACCGCTTTCTTTTGTTCCTCGTTGAGGTCTTTAAAAATATCTTTCACAAACGATCTCCTCTTTTAATATGCGGCTTCAAAAATACGACAGTTGGACATGCCATGGTATGTCCCAACAAAATTTCATTCCGGCATTCGCGCATGCCGGCCTTCTTCTCATTCTTGCATGAAAGGCAACTGACAAGAACAACAGCAACTATTTTCAGAATTTATACTTAAAAGAGACCTATTTTCAGCCCTTTCAGGGCAAATATTATTGAGAAAGAATTATCAGTTACCCCGGACTTCAGTCCGGGGATGAAGGGGCCCCCAATTACTCCCGGGCTTTAGCCCACAAAATCAGCAACTTATAAAGGATAAGCCACAAATTCTGTAATAAGCTTTATAATCGGGCTAAAGCCCTGATAATCTAGTTGTTGCCCTTACATCCGGGCTGAAGCCCAGAGTAACTGATGAACAAATATCTGATGGGGTCTACCGATTCATCGGGACGTTTTAGTATAAACCTTATCAATAAAAACCCCACAAAAAAATAGAAATTGAAGATAATTAATTGATAGCCTGATAAATATAAGGAAGATTACAAAACCGGAAAAAGCCTCCCCCCTTCTCTTGAAGGTGCCTCACCTCATCCTCCGGCCCCTTCTCCTGAAGGCGCTTCACCTCATTCTCCGGCCCCTTCTCCTCAAGGCGCCTCACCTCATCCCCCAACCCCTTCTCCTCAAGGAGAAGGGGAGAATAGTATCCGGACCATCGGGATCTGTTTCCCGGAGGAAAATGAGGAGGGAAAGAGAGATGAAAAGGAATTGATTATAATTAAGAGAATTTTTAATATTTTTACGAAAGGAATATTGATAATTAACTGATCGCTTGATAATTGTAAGGAATTTAATAAGGTCAGAAAAACCTGCCCCCTTCTCCTTGAGGAGAAGGGGTCGGGGGATGAGGTGAGGATGACTACGAAGAAGGGATAAGGGAGGAAAAGGAGGGAAGTCATGGTATACTTAGGTAAAACAATTGAAAATGTGCTGCACATGGGTGCAGATGGTGAGGCGATCCGGAATGCACAATATCTGAGGCGCAATATGACAGAAGCTGAAAAAATTATGTGGAGATCGCTTAGAAACAGGCAGGTGGCCGGATTAAAATTCAGGCGGCAG
>JAPLDE010000017.1 GCA_026391855.1 Bacteroidota bacterium
TCCTGGTGAGCCTGCCATTTGTTGAATATGGGAATAGTAAGGGTTAGCCCTGCATTTTGATAGAAATTATTATCAAGTTGGGTCACGTAAATGTCCTTGTTAATGGAAGAGTAGCCCGATGAAATGCCTGCATTCAGCGACAGGGTTGGGAAATAGTCTGCCCTGGCCATGTTGTAATCCAGTTCGGCTGTTCTGATCCCGGTATTACTGATGGAGATCTCAGGCATCACCTTGAGGGAAGTCTGAAACACGCTGTTTTTATCCGGTAACAGTGTCGTGGCCTGTTGATCACCGATGTCGGGGATATATAGCTGAAAGGGTGTGCTTACATCAATTTCCAACAGGAGTTTGATGTTGATAAGGCTTTGTTCGAAAGCATTACGGGCTACCACCAGGTTGTATTTGTCGCTGCTGTATTGAGATTTGATGGCTGCATAGTCGCTTTCAGCCAGGGAACCGGCCTCCCACAGATTTTTTGTCCTTTCAAGAAGGGCTTCAGTCGACTCCAGGGTTTGCTGAGCCTGTTTTAATGCCTCCCCGGCCGACAGGATCTGCAGATATGCCTGGGTCACGGCAATTTCAATATTATTTTCTTCAACTTTCACCGAAAGCTCGTCGGATTGCAGGTAGAGCTGCTGTTGCCTTATATTGTTCTGAACCTTGAAACCATTGAACAGGGTAACATCTGATCTCAGACTGTAATTGCCTGTATAAGACTGTTCGGATGAGGTTGTTCCTGTGGCGGGCTGCAAGTCCTTCTGATGGGTGTAGGATTCCGACATGGAAGCATTCAGGGAAGGGAAAAGCGCTGATCTGGCCTGCTGGTAGTTGGTTTCGGTGAGCTGTGGCTTAATCCTGGCCTGCTTTACACTGATGTTGTTTTTAAGGGCATAATCTATACAATTCCTGAGATTCCAGTAGGTCGAATCCTGCTGGGCAGTAAGGACCGCGGGCATAAACAACAGGAGAATGGAAGAAATTCGGACTGTTTTAATGAACCTTTTCATGATCAATTCTTATTGAATAAGACAAAAGTAGAATCATGGAAAGGGGATGTCGAATAAGATAGAAGTTGAGCCTGGTTTCAGGGAAAAAGAGCCTTTATTTACCGACGACTGAATGGATAATTCCCTGGATGCAATCGGTAGTCACATCCGTTTAATAACGGGAATGAAGGTTGATCCGGATCCATTTTATATCGCGCATCTACCCTGATCTCAATTTTGACCAGACCGGTTGTTTATTTTCCCAGGGTATATGTCAATACCTTAAGTTCAATTTCCGCGACTTTTGCCGCATACTGAAGGTTAACGAGCAGGTAAGCCGTTTTTTCGAAACTTTGCTGGGCAGCCTTTAAATCAAGGATAGTAGCCTGGTTCACCCGGAATCGTTTCAGCATGAGATCAACCAGCTGACCGGATTTTAAATAGTTGGCCGTCTGGCTGTTCAGTTGTTCCAGGGTTGTGGAATAAGATTGATAAGTGTTTATGGCTTCGGCCGATAAGCTGTTCTTCAGGCTTTCCTGTTCAAGCCTGGCGTTTGCAACTCCATAATTGGCTGCTTTTCTGTGATTTGCATATACATTCCCGTTAAACACGGGTATCTGAAGAGTAACACCAACTGTTGGGCCCATGGTTTGACTGATCTTATATTGCCCGGCATCGCTGTTGGCCAAACTGAAATTGTACCCGGTATTGATCTTTATAGCAGGGTAGCGTTGTCCGTTTATCTCCTTGACAATCTGTTCATTGATCTTTACCTGCTGCCCGGCCGAGAGATACTGTGGATTCTTTTCCAGGAAGTGCAGGATGGTTTCCAGCTTCAGATTTTTATCGATCAGGATGGTGTCTTTCACCAGAAAGGGAAAGAATTTCTGCTGGCTCATCAGGTGTAATAGATCTGTTTTCGCCTGGTCCACAATAAGTTGCTGTGATTTAACGTCCTGTTCCGCCATATTGACATCGATCTCGCTCTGCAGCAGGTCAGATTCATCGGCAAGGCCGACATTTTTCTGTTTTGTCACTATCTCCAGCCGCTTTTTTGTGAAATCGGATGAGGTACTAAGTATTTCCAGGTAAAATTGCTGTCTTATAATATCATAATATTGTATCATAATGGCAGCCAGGGTGTTCTGTATCTGTTGGTTGAGAAAAATCTCGTTTTGTTGCTGCAACAGCTTGAGTCTCTCCTTGGTAGCCACAATCCTGAATCCGTTGAAAAGGGTCATGGTGGCATTAGCACCCGCTGTCAGGTTGTTACTGTTGGTATTAAGCAGTGTCGTTTCTGTGCCAGTGGTATTTTTTTGGTAAATATCAGACACATTTTGATTATCTGATCCGGTGACTGTAACTGAAGGTAGTCCGCCGGCTTCTCCGTAATTATTATATATCTTATTAATTTCCAGTGTATTCCTGGCTATTCTGATATCGAAATTATTCTTCATGGCACTGTCGATGGCTTGCTGCAATGTAAGTTGAAGCTGGGCCTTGAGCATGACCGGAAAGACCAGGAGTGACAAGAAAAGGGTGTATTTCGAAATGGATTGCATTATTTAGCTGTATTTCAATAACTTACTATCTCATATTACCAATGGGTAATTTTATTCAATAGGTATGACTTCTGTCAGGTCTCCGTTTTCTTCGGTTTTATGCCTGTGTTTGCCGGAGACAAAGGTGTAAATGGACGGAATGACAAACAAAGTGAGGATCAGAGAGAAGAGCAGTCCGCCAACGATTACGACTCCAAGCGGTATGCGGCTGGTTGCCGAGGCTCCCAGGTTTAATGCAATGGGTAAGGCACCCAGGGAAGTAGCCAGGCTGGTCATCAGGATGGGTCTTAGCCGCTGGGCAGCAGCTTCAACTACAGCTTGCTTCAGAGGCAGACCAGCTTCACGCTTTTTATTGGCGAATTCAACGATTAATATCCCGTTTTTGGTTACCAAACCTATCAGCATGATCATTCCGATCTCGGAAAAGATATTCAGTGTCATACCAAAGATCCGTAAGGTCAGGACTGCTCCGGCGATGGCCAGGGGAACGGTGATCATAATGATAAAAGGATCTTTGAAGCTTTCAAACTGGGCTGCCAGTACCAGGTAGATCAGTACTAAGGCCAGAAGGAATGCAAAAGCTATGTTGGACGAGCTCTCGGCATAATCCCTTGAAGGGCCGCTGAGTGAAGTCTGGAAACTCTCATCCAGCATATTATCGGCAATTTTCCGCATGGCATTTACTCCATCGCCTATTGTTTTCCCTTCTGCCAGAGAAGCGGAAATAGTGGCCGATTTATAACGGTTGAAGTGATAACGGGCAGGGGGATTGGCATTAGAGGAGATATCCACGACTGATTCAAGGGAGATGTTGTTTCCGTATATGTTCCTGACGTAAAGGTTCTTGATGTCAGCAGGCTGTTGCCGGTCTTTCAGGGCAACCTGGCTGATCACCTGGTATTGTTTGCCGTTCATGATAAAATAATCGAGACGGCGGCCGCTGAAGGCTCCCTGGATGACATCTGCCACGTCGCTGATGGTAAGTCCCATCTCCCTGGCTTTGATCCTGTTTATGGTGAGATCAACCTCAGGTTTATTGAATTTCAGGTTGACATCAACATTCTGGAAGGTTTTCTCGTTACGGGCTGCATCAAGGAAACCGGGGATCACCTCTTTCAGCTTATTAAAATCAAGGTTTTGGATGACAAACTGCACCGGCAAGGCTCCGCGTGATCCCAACCCTACAGCAATGGTCTGTTCTTCAACAGGAAAGATCCTCAGCTTATTAAACCGCTGTACTTTTTTTGCCAGATCCTGGGCAATTTCACTTTGGCTCCGTTCTCTTTCTTTGCGGGGAATAAGACCCATTCTGCCATTTCCGCTGTTTACACCTGCTGAACTATATCCCGGGATAGAGAAAAAAACAAAATCTTTCTCAGGAACAGAATCTATCAGGTAATTTCCTACTTCGTCCCCGGCTTTTATCATATAAGCATAGCTGGCTCCTTCAGGGCCGGTCAGCTGAAAGCGAAGCGAGCTTTTGTCTTCAACCGGGGCAATTTCACTCTGTAAGGTCCTTCCGATCAAAAAGATAATGGCAATACAGGCCAGAACGATCCCCCAGGCGATCCACCGGTAATTGATGAAAGTGGTTATCCTTTTTTTGTATCCACTTTCCATGCTGTTGAAAAAGGGCTCCGTTTTCAGGTAAAACCATCCGTGTTCTGCATTCTTCTTGTTCAGTACAACATTTAAAACAGGGGTAATGGTAAGCGAAACAAAGGCTGAAACCAGGACGGCTCCAGCAACGACAATCCCGAATTCACGGAAAAGGCTTCCAACAAATCCCTGGAGAAAAAGAACCGGAAGAAAAACAATAGCCAGGGTAATGGAGGTGGAAACAACGGCGAAAAAGATCTCTTTACTACCTTCCAAAGCCGCCTTTTTTATGGGCATTCCTCTCTCAAACTTCCGGAAAATGTTCTCTGTTACCACTATACCGTCATCAACCACTAATCCTGTGGCCAGCACAATACCCAGCAGGGTGAGAATGTTCACGGAGAAACCTGCCAGGTACATGATGAAAAAGGTAGCGATCAGTGATATCGGAATGTCGATCAGGGGTCTGATCGCTATCCGCCAGTTCCGGAAAAACACAAAAATGACAAGGATCACCAGGCAGATGGCTATTCCCAGGGTCTCCCTGACCTCCACCAGCGATCTTCTTACATTTCTTGTATTGTCAATAAGCGTGGTAAAAATGATATCGCCTTTTTGCGACTTCTTTATCTGTTCCAGTCGTTTGTTAAATTCATCGGAAATATTAATGTAATTGGCACCCGGCTGGGGTACGATGGTCAGACCCACTCCGCTAACCCCGTTCAGTTTCCAGCTTGCTTCATATTGTTCAGGTCCTAATTCCACCTGGGCGATATCCCCGAGCCTTACGATGCCGTCCTGGGATTCCCGGATGATCAGATCCCTGAAGTCTTTTTCCGTGATCAGCTTACCCATTGCGCGTATGATCAGCTCAGTTTTGTTCCCGTATAGTTTACCGGACGGGATCTCTACATTCTCCTGATTCAGCACATTGGTGATATCATTAAAAGCGATGCCGTATGCGTCCATTTTGTCCGGATCGATCCATAACCGCATGGCAGGGCGTTTCTGACCAATAATATTCACATCGCTCACTTCCGGGATAGTCTGAAATTTATTCTGAAGCACATTTTCCGCATAATCACTTAGCTCCAGTATACTTTTAGTCTGGCTCTGGATCCCCAGAAGGATAATGAAATCGCTGTTGGCATCGGCTTTGGTGACTACCGGTGGTGCATCAATATCCTGGGGCAGGTTGCGGGCAGCCTGGCTGACCTTGTCACGAACATCATTAGCTGCTGATTCAAGGTCGCTGTTGAGATTGAATTCAACGGTGATGCTGCTTCTGCCTACAGCACTGCTGGATGAAATAGTCCGGATACCAGGTATCCCGTTAATGGTCTTTTCCAGGGGTTCAGTGATCTGGCTCTCAATGATGTCGGCATTGGCACCGGCATAAACAGTATTCACCGTAATGATGGGCGGGTCAATGGCCGGATATTCCCTGACTCCCAGAAAAGTATACCCTATCACTCCGAAAAGGATGATGAACAGATTCATGACTGTTGCCAGCACAGGCCTTTTCAGTGATAGTTCCGAGATGTTCATTGAAATGCTTAGAAAGTATTAATGGATAATGGTTTAATTCGTTATTGACATCAGGTTGACTTCCTGGCCTTTTTAACTTTAAGCTTTGCATTGGGTCTTACAAACAGGATGCCACTCACTACAACACTGTCGCCTGGGTTAACCCCCTTTGTAAGTTCAACCTGGTCTGCCGTCCGGTCACCGGTTTCAACATTTTGAAAAACTGCTTTGCCGTCTTTGACCAGGATAACCATGTTCGACATGGCGTCTGGTATAATGCAATTTGTCGGCACTACAATTCCTTTGTTCTTTTTTGCCAGAATTACCTTTACAAAGGATCCGGAAGACAAGATCCCTTTAAGAAGCAATGCCCTTCCCTTGAAGTTTCGTGTACTGGTATTGATCTGGGGTTCCAGGGCGATTACCCTGGCTTTTTGTGGCTGCCCGGAGGAATTAGCCTGTAGCATTACCGTGTCGCCTGTTTTGATAAGTCCGGCGTAGACTTCAGGCATGGTGAAATCGATTTTCACCCGGTCTGTTTCCTGAAGCGTGCTGATCACAGTCAGAGGGGTTACATAAGCTCCCGGACTTACCATCCGCAACCCGAGCTTCCCTGAAAAAGGGGCTTTGATGACGGTTTTATCGATCTGGGCAATCAATACATTTACCAAGGCCTTATAGTTATTTACCTGACTGACAGCAACATCATAATCCGACTGGTTAACCCCGTTCACAGCCAGCAATTCCCTGTATCTTTTTTCCGTCTTCTGAGCCAGGTCCAGCTGGTTTTTCTGCTGCTCAAGCTGTGCCTGAAGGTCAGCATCATTGATCCTCACCAGCAAGGTCCCTTCTTTTACCTCTGCTCCATCCACAATATTCAGGTAGGTGATACGTCCGCTGATCTCCGGATGCAGCTCCACCATCTCATAAGAAAGGACAGTCCCGTTGACCTCGACAATGCTGCTGAAATCCTTCATACAAGCAACAATTACATCTACTGCTACCGCTGGTTTTTCTTTTCCGGCATTCTCCATGCCTTTCTTTCTGCAGGATACAGAGAAAACGACAAGTAACGAAATGATGATATATTGAAAACGCCTCATAAAGTGCTGTAACTATAGAAGTTCATAGATAGGGCCTGAATTCAGTGCGAAAGTACAAAATGCAGTCAAGTTTAACCCAAAAGGCTAATCAATTAACAGATAAAAACCACGGAATTACCGGTATATTATTATGTAAGCGTAAAAGGCCGTCATTGCTGGCGGCCTTTTACATGAGAATGAAGTCGGTTAATACTATCTGGTCACAGTAAGCATCTGATGGAGAGTCACTCCGTTATGCTCGAGTTTCAGGAAGTATACGCCGGCCGGAAGGGTAGTAATATCATACTGAATGGCAATATTTCCTGAAGCCTGGTAGCTGTTAACCAGCTCATTGACCAGGTTTCCGGTGAGGGTGTAAACTTTCAGGCTGGTATTACCTTCTTCAGGAAGATAAATACTGACATGAGAAACACTGTTACCGGGGTTCGGATAGCATGACAAAGACATGGCATCGGATGATGAAACAAGGCTTGGCATGCTCAGTTTCACGTTATTAAGTGTAACTGCCTCATCATCAGACAGAATGCTGCTGGCATCCAGGGTAATGTCAGCTTTTTCAAAGGTCTTTGAGCTGCTGACAACCAGGTTGAAGATAGCTTCACCATTGGTAACACGGATAGGTTCTGCACTATACCAGCCAATTCTGAGTTCGTTTCCGATCCGGTTAAATACGGATGTGCCGGAAACGTTGAAAACAACGTCTTTCACTTCAAGGTAATCAGGAAGGGTCATTATGAAGGTTACGGAACCAATGGTTAGGTTTTGTTCACTGATTACGGGTAAGCTTACTTCTTGCGTTGCGGCAACAGAAACAATGCCATTGTTCTCAAGTAAGATGGTCGGTTCGGTTTTGCCTGCATCGGGTACATAACTCTTGTTAACATCACCATAGCAAAGTCCTGCTATGTGCTCATCATAGGTGCCGGGTGTGCTAAGCGTAAAGACAGGTGATTCAAAAACCCAGTTACCGGGTGCAAAGCTGCTGATAAAGCCGGCAAATCTCCTCAGTACCTGGAGGGCGTCAGAGGTATTTACCACACCGTCACCGGTCACATCGGCTGCAATCAAGGGTAAGCCCGTGAGGAAATGTTTTCCTGTGAATTGATATAAAATCAGCAGGGCGTCATCAGAGAAAACGCCTCCCCAGGGTTTGGCAGAGCTGGCAACCAGCTTGTATGTTCCTGCTGCGATGTCGTTGAATTCATAATGACCGTTGATATTGGTAATAGTGGTTGATACCACCTGGTTCATATCATTCAGCAGGGTAACGGTTGTATTGTCCATTGGAGTGTTAACACTGTTGAAGTAATTTACATTACCGTTCAGATTAATGGTTGTAGCGCCGAAACTAACCATAACCGTGCTACTTCCCTGGCAACCGAGTGCATCAGTTACTAATAAGGTGAAGAGCGTTTCTTCGGTTGGTGTGGCTATTGGATTGGAAATGAAAGGATTATCCAGTACATCTTCCGGGGTCCATGCGAAATTGTAAGGTTCAGTACCGCCGGTAGCCGTTCCGTTCAGCTGAATACTTTCACCCGGGAAAATATAGACATGAGAACCTGCATTGGCAATGACCGGCATGTTTTCAGCAACAACAGCAGCATCGTTCATGGCAACCGGTTCGCAGTTACCTCTGGTAGCCAAGATTGTATATAAGCCTTCTGCTGTAAAGATCCCGAAGTCAAGAACACTACCATCACCAACTAATACAAAACCAGTTGTGATACCATTATAATATAGCTCATAATTTACTCCTATCTCAGAACCATCCAGGCCGACGGCTTCTCCGTTGCCTCCGTAACAATAAGTGCCTCCGCCGGTTACATTAAAGGCATAAGGGATGGGAACAATCGATACTGTAGCTTGTCCATTCATGTATAAAGAAGAGCACTGACCAATGGCATATACGGTGTAGGTGGTGGGTTCAGTCATAAAACCGAAATCAAGAGCAGCTCCTGTACCCATTAATTGTTCCACTACATTACCGCTGATTTCCAGGTTGTATAATATTCCAGGTTCTGAACCAGATAAACCGACAGAAACTCCTTCTGTGCCTTCACAGAAAACACCACCACCGGTCACCTCGAACACGCCTGTCAGAGGTAAAACAACAACATGGATGCCGACAGAATTTACACAGCCGACACCATCAGAATAAATGTAGGTAAGATCCCAGGTTCCGACACCTGCCATTGCAGGGTCAAACATATTACCTGTAACACCGGGTCCGCTGAAAAAGCCGCCTTCAGGAATGCCAATAAGTGCAATGGGTAAAGCATCGACACACATATCAGGGATAGCTTCAAAATTAACCACGGGTAAAGGATTCACCGTTACTGTCTGTGTGGCAGAACTTGTACAACCGCCATCATTGGTATAAGTATAGGTGATCTCCCATATTCCGGCACCGGCCAGGGCAGGTTCGAATATATTCCCGGCTACTCCGGTACCACTGAATTCACCGCCTTCAGGGCTGCCAACCAAAACAACCGGGGCAGCATCAATACAAAGTGATCCGATGGGTTCCAGTGAAACAGTAGGCACTTCATTTACAACTATCTCACGTTGCGTATAGTTCGGGCAACCAAATTCATTGGTATAGGAATAGAAAATCAAAAATACACCGGGACCCGAAATAGCAGGGTCAAAAACATTCCCGACAACGCCTGTTCCGATAAACATACCGCCTTCAGGGAGTCCAACCAATGTAACAGCTTGAGCACCAACACACATGTCAGCAACTGGTTCAATAATGACCTGTGGTGTCGGGTTTACAGTAATATTCTGGCTGGAAGTATTTGTACAACCATTTCCATCGGTATATGAATATGTTAAGGTGTAAGTACCTGGATCAGAGGGAAGGAATACATTTCCTGTCACATAATCCCCACTGAATGTTCCTCCGGCAGGATAGGCTGACAATGTCACAGGTGTCGAGAAGGCACAAGCTGGGGCCAGTGGTTCAAAATAAACTTCGGGTAACGGATTGACTGTCACCGTTTGAGTGGCGAAGTTGGAACAACCGTTTCCATCTGTATAGGTATATGTGATTACCCAGGTTCCGGGACCGGCAAGGGCAGGTTCGAACATATTCCCGACCACTCCGGTACCACTGAATTCGCCGCCATCCGGACTGCCGACCAACACTACCGGGGCAGCATCAACACAAAGAGCAGCAACCGGTTCGAATGTAACCTCGGGTAACGGACTCACCAAAATTGTCTGGGTGGCAAAGTTTGAACAACCGTTACCATCTGTATAGGTATAGGCGATTTCAAAAGTTCCGACACCGGAAATAGCCGGGTCAAAGGTATTATTATTAATGCCTATTCCCTGGAACTCACCGCCTTCAGGACTGCCAACCAGGGCTACCGGGGCAGCATCAATACAAACAGGGCCAACAGGCTCTAAGGTAACAGAAGGTAGGGCATTAACTACAATAGTTTGAGTTGCGAAGTCGCCACAGCCATTCTCATTTACATATAAATACAGGATTTCATAAGAACCAGCTCCTTCAGATGGATAAAAGATGCCATTCATTTGGCCAGGACCCTGAAATTCACCCCCGCTTGGTGATCCTACCAGAGGAAATGGATTTGCATCAACACATACCGGAGGAATTGCACCAAAGCTTACAATTGGAGCAGGATAGACTACAATCTCCTGTGTGGTATAATTTGTACATCCGTTTCCATCTGTAAATGAATAAGTTAATGTGAATGTTCCGGCACCTGCCTGAGTAGGATAGAACATGTTTCCTTCAACTCCCGTACCACTGAAAATTCCTCCCGCAGGATACCCTGATAAAGCAACCTCCTGGTTCATATTGGCACAAACTGCATTGAGCGGATCAAAAGTAACTACAGGCAACGGATTGGTCTGAACCGTTGCACCGCCTGTCATTGTTGTAGTTGCGCAATTATTAGTAGCAACAATGGTGTAATAACCGGCTACTGTCTGCAAACCGAAATCAAGTGTTGAACCGGTTCCGGGCAGAATAATTCCTGTGCTTGCATCATTATTGAAAAGTTCATAATTTGTATTTGTTTCAGAACCATTCAGTCCGACAGAAACGCCATTACCATCAACACAATAACTACCTCCGCCTGTTACATCAAAAGCAACCGGTGGTGTGCAAGTGGTGGTAACATGTCCGTCAATAAAGGTAGCTGGCATCACGGCTGCAAAGATGTCTGAATACTGGCAATTGCCGGGGATCATGACATTCCAGGCAAGGGGTGTATATCCGCCATGAAAAGTAAAGAGATATTCAACCAGGGTTCCGGAAATAATGGAAATAGGAGCAATGTTAAACCATCCAAGGGATACCTTACCGGGAGTATTTCCGTTGATCATGCTGAATCCGGCGGTCAGTGCAGGATTCAGGTTCTGATTGCCGGTATAGGTAAGTACGCTTGGGTCATAGGTCAGTACCAGTGAAATAGCTGCTGCTTCGTTCACATTCTCAACGCTAATAGGAACAACTACTGTACCACCAATGATGGCATCTTCAATGGAGGGGGCTGTTGTAATGATTTCCGGTAGCGGAAGAACACCCAGCACTGCGGGATTTGAATAAACTATCTGGTTGCAGGTGTTCTCAGTAGCTACGCAACGGTAGACGAAGGCGCTCAGACTCATATCGGCACCGGTAATGGTAAGCGTATTGGTACTGGTACCGCTGTAAACTCCTGCATCGGAGAGATCACTGAATGAATCACCTCCGTTGGTGCTGACCTGCCATTGTAAGGTGGCGGCATAATTGGTCTCAGCATAAAAAGTGGCATTCTCACCAACCATAACATCAACACTAATGGGTTGGGCAACAAATTCAAGAGCTGCTAATGAGATGACAGCGACAAAATTGATCATTGGGGCCGTACCGCAGGCATTGGTTGCAACAATAAAATAATTTCCACTCAGGGTTTGAAGACCAAAATCAAGCGGAAGTCCGGTACCTGAAAGAATTATACCCGTTGAAACTTCTCCTAAGAAAAGTTCATAGGTGGCATTGGTTTCCGAACCACTCAGGCTAACATTTACTCCTGAACCGCCGGGACAATTCAAGCCTCCGCCCAGCACTTCAAAAGAGGCAGGCAGGGGGCAGGTTCCGTTAACATATCCGTTAATGAACTCGGCATTCTGTACAAGGGCATTAATGTCGGAATACTGGCAGTTGCCCGGAACAGAAACATTCCAGGTAAGGGGAGTATATCCGTTAATATAGTTGAAAATGAATTCGATCAA
Organism: Bacteroidota bacterium; assembly: GCA_026391855.1. Lineage (GTDB taxonomy): Bacteria > Bacteroidota > Bacteroidia > Bacteroidales > CAIXZF01 > JAKLIX01. Next base: position 12,028 of record JAPLDE010000017.1, read on the forward strand.
TGTACCGGAAGCCAGGGAGACAGGAGTAATGTTGAACCAGCCAAAGGAAACCTTGCCGGCTGCGTTACCATTGACCATGCTGAAACCTGCACTAAGAACGGGATTCAAGTTCTGGTAGGTAATGAAGCTGAGAACAGCCGGGTCATAGGTAAGGACCAGAGAGATGGCAGCCGTATTCAGCATGTCCTGTACAGTTATGGGAACAATGACCGGGTTACCGGCAATGGCATCATCGATAGAAGGAGCGGTTGTAATGATCAAAGGAATAGCAGTAACCCAAAGTGTGGCAGGATCGGAATAAACCACTTGCCCGCAAACCTGGTCGGAAGCCAGGCAACGGTACATATAACCATTCATGGCCAGGGTGGCGCTGCTGAAATTAAGGTCAGTTGTATTAACTCCACTATATACACCAGCGTTAGTCAAAGGAGAATAATTGTACCCACCATCAGTACTCACCTCCCATTGAAGGTCGGACGGGAAACTGGTGGCAACTGAAAAAGTACCGCTAAAACCTTCATAACCGGTTAAGGACAAAGGATTGGCATTAAAGGATAACAGGGGTAAAAGCGTTGCAGTGGCTGAACCATCCATAAGGGTTGTTCCACAGGCATTCGTTCCGTAAATGGTATAAACGCCTGCTGTGGAGATATTGTCAAAGCTCAGGACAGTTCCTGTGCCAGCCTGAATGATAGCTGTGGGATCATTGTTAACATATAGTGTGTAGATAACATCTGTCTGTGAATTACCCAGCTGAATGCTGATTGAACCATTTGGGCAGATGTCACCGCCTCCGAGTACCGTAAAGGCAATGGGGTCCGTGCAAAGAGAGCTAACTTGCAGTGTAGCAGAGGAGGAAGTGACCGACTGACCACAGGCAGCAGTGACAATACAGCGGTACTGGTTGTTGTTATAAGTTACAGGAACTCCGGTGATACTCAGGGAGTTTGTTTGAGTGCCGAAATAAGGGGATACATCGCTGAGGTTGTTCCAGCTTGCGCCGTTGGTATTGCTTTCCTGCCACTGGTAAGTGGTTGCTGTTGTTGAACTAATGCTGAAAACAGCATTTTCTCCTTCATTGATGGAAACTGAGGTAGGTTCACCTGTGATAGATAAAACGCTGACCGGGTTTATTGATCCGTTCACCCAGGTTGAACCGGGCAGGGGTAATCCCATCAGGTCACTGTACTGGCAGTTGCCTTCTGTCAATAGGTCCCAGGTCAGGGGGCAACTTCCGCCGAGGTAGGTAAAGCTAAAAGTGAAAAGGGTAGCCGTCCCCGGGATGGAAATGGACGATAACCCGAACCATGCTGCTTTGATCTGTCCGCCTGTTGTGTTGGCCACCGTGAAACCACCGGCAAGGGCAGCATTCGAAGTGTAGGTAAAGGTCGTAAGAACAGCAGGATTGTAGTTCAGGGTCAGGGAGATAGAGGATACCCCTGAAAAATTCTGAACCGTGATAGGGATACTGACTGTAGTAGTCCCCGGGCACAGCGACAATGTCGGGGCCGTGGTCTGGATCTGACCAAGAGAGACAAATGTGGTCAGAACGACCATCAAAAAAACTGAAGTAACTTTCGTAATCATTGTTTTCATGTCTGTTATTTTAATTATACAATTTATTTAAATATTAATATCGTAAAATATTGATTGATAGATACTAAGCCACAAAATAAATAACACAAAGCGACCTCATTTCTCAGGTCCCTTTGTATTAGCCACCAGTCTGGATGTTCGTTTAACTATGTTTTACCGTATTTGTATAAAACAAAAATATAACATCAATCCCACATTTGAAAACAAATTTCAGAAAATATCGAAAATTTAACAAGAAAAGGATCCAATCTATATTCTGATGTCATCAATCTGAAACGATGTATTCAGTTGTTCAGGTGTTCAATTATTCAAGTGTTCAAGTTTCCCAAACCGGTTAACTGGTATATTGGTAACTGGTAATCTGGTACATCATCAGATAATAACAAAAGCGCCCCGGATCGGGGCGCTTTTGTTATAAAAAATATGAATCAACTTCTTTATTTCGAAACAGTTAACATCTTGTGCACGATCTGCCCGTTATGCTCGAGTCTCAGGAAATATACTCCAGAAGTTAAGGTTGTGGCATCGAGGTTAATGATAATACACCCTGTCGTTTGATAACCGTTAGCCAGTTCATTGACAAGAACACCGGAAACCGTGTACAGCCTTAAGCTGGTATTACCATCCTCCGGAATATTATACATAATTACGGATTGATTATTCACAGGATTCGGATAGCACCCCACCGACAATGATGAAGACCCATTACCTGCCAGGATAGAGACGCACAGCCGTGCGTCCTGAATATTCCCGCCCGTTTCATCTGAAAGCACACTGGTTCCATCCATCGTAATCTGTGCCTGATCAAAGGATTGGGTCGGGGTCAGCACCAGGCTGAGAAGTGTTCCTCCTGCCTTCAGCTGCAGAGGTTCTGCACTGTACCAGGCAATTTTCAGTTGGTTTCCCGTCCTGTTGAAGACAGAAGTTCCGTTGCCGTTGAAAACAATATCCTTCACTTCAATAAAATCAGGTATACTCATCACAAATGACACCGAACCCACCGTCAGATCTGTAACACAGTTAACAGGCAGGACAGTTTCTTTTTCAGTATTCATGGTTACAACACCCTGGTTTTCTAAAGTAACTGAGGGTTGCATCTTTAATCCGGGTACAAAGCTCTTGTTCACATCTCCATAGCAAATGCCATGGAAATCATACTGGTAATCACCACCGTAAAGATGAGTAAAGGCAACAGTTTCAAAGACCCAGTCACCTGCAGCGAAACCAGAGATAAGCTCAACAAATCTCTTCATAACCAATAAAGCATCTAAAGAATTGACCGCTCCATCACCATTGACATCGGCAGCAAGCAAAGGTAAGCCGGTCAGATATTCCCTTCCGACGAAATGATAAATAATAAGCTGGGCATCGGTTCCGTTTCCGCCTCCCCAGGTTGCATTGCTGCTGGCATGAAGGGTGTAACTTCCTTTTTCAATGTTCAGAAATTCATATTCTCCTGCCAAATTGGTCGTAGTAGTTACAACTACCTCATTCTGAGCGTTTATCAGCTCAACGGTTACATTATCCAGCAGGAAGCTGCTGTTTCCGTCATAAGTGAGTGTTCCGAAAATATTAACCGTGTCCGATTTGAACTTGACCAGAACATTGTCTTCCCCTGTACAACCCAAGGCATCAGTTACTACAACAGTATATAACGTCTTTGCGTCGGGACAAACCTCAGGGTTAGGCAAAGTGGCATCACTCAGCCCGGCAGCAGGGGCCCACAGGTAAGTGTAGGGCGGTGTGCCTCCGTTGGCAACAACCAATAACTGGGCACACAGGCTGACTTCCGGATCAATAATGACGGTTGGACCGGCATTTGCAATAACCTGAGTATTTTCAATGATGATGGCTTCTCCGGCCATATCTTTCTCACCGCAGGTGGCTGCTTTTATTGTATAAACCCCGGCAAGCTGAAGCCCAAAATCAAGCGCTTCACCGGTTCCTGTTAATTCATCTCCTGTTTCAACACCGTCTTTCAGCAACATATAAGTTGCACCGGCTTCTGAACCATCCAGACCAACTGCTAAACCTTCTCCACCAAAACAATAAGTTCCTCCTCCGGTTACATTAAATACAATTGGCAGTGCATCAACGGTTACGATAGCACCTCCTGACATCCAATACTCTCCGCAGAGGTTCAGGGCAATACCTTTAACCATATAAACACCGGCTGAGGTGAATAACCCGAAATCAAGCGGGTTTCCGTCTCCGGTTAAGGTGGCCTGAATCATGCCTCCGGAGTGAAGTTCATAAACAACACCGGTCTCAGAACCGTCAAGCCCGACATGAACACCATTTTCACCTTCACAATAATGACCACCGCCGGTTACATTATACAAAAAGGGAACAGGATTAACAACAACCGTTGCTGAAGCATTCATAAGCACCTCTCCACAGTTATTAGAAGCTTTAACAGTGTAGATTCCGGCAGTGGTGATCATTCCAAAATCCAGTGCCAGTCCGCTGCCGTCAAGCGTAATCCCTGTACTTGCATCATCAAGATAAAGAGTATAAAGAATGCCTGTTTCTGACCCGTCCAGTCCAACAGAAACACCGTTTCCTCCGTAACAATAACTCCCGCCACCGGTAGTGTTGAAAACAACAGGAAGCATGTCTTCAACAATAACAGATGTACCTGACATATCTGTCGTAGTATTACAACCGTAAGCAATAATGGTATAATGGCCGGCAAGTTGTAAAATAAAATTAAGAGCAGACCCGGTTCCGTTAAGTACCTGACCGGTGGCAGCCTCATTATTGAAAAGTTCATACGTAATTCCAACTTCAGAGCCGTCAAGGATCACATCAATACCGGCAGGAACAACTCCCTCGCAGTAATGACCACCGGCAGA
>JAPLDE010000248.1 GCA_026391855.1 Bacteroidota bacterium
ACCTGTCAGAGCACCTGAAACTATCGACTTCCTTTTCCCCGGTTGAAATTCGTAAGGCAGTTGTCCTTTCAAACGGGAATTATATTGAAGCCAGGCGTTACCTCGAACAACAACAGGATGAGGAACTTCACTTTACTGAATTCCGTAACTGGATGTTGATGAGCTATCAGGGCAAGATCAAGGAACTCAACGTCCTCCTGGAAGAGCTGGCCCGCTATCCCCGCGAAAAGCTCAAGAGTTTCCTTGGATACGGAACCCTTGTGATCCGGTATTGCTATCATCTGCATTTGATGCCGGATCCCGAGATCAGACTCGAAGGCAAAGAACTGGAGTTCATCAGGAACTTCAGCAAGTTTGTTCACCACGGAAACGCCGAATCGTTATTCTCACTCTTTAATGAAGCCATCTATCACATAGAGAGAAACGCCAATGCCTCCATTTTACTGATGGACCTTTCATTACAACTGAACAGGTTATTGAGAACCCCCCTGGTCAGAATTTCTCCTGAATAATTCCCTTTCTTTCGTAACTTTGCGTCCTTACGGATAATGGGGAGAATCGGTCCCCAGGCAGAAATGTAGATGATACTATGGAAGAACCCTTTGATGAACATAGAAAAATAAACGAAAAAGCTAACCCTTTTTTTACGCGCGGCTGTTCCCAGGAACCAAAACCTTATCAAAATAATACCCATTTTTTCTGTAAAGGATGTGTAAAACTGGATGTTTACGACTGGCTGAAAGGATTTCCGCCTTCTTCCTCCCCTCATGAGTGGGAGTATGCAGAAGTCAGGTTCAAAAACAACCGTAAAGACATATTCAGATACACCAATGACCAGGAATATGGTATTGGCGACATTGTTGCAGTAGAAGCCTCACCCGGGCATGACATCGGAATAGTAAACATGACAGGAGAGGTGGCGTTACTCCAGATGAAACACCGGGGTCTGGATCCTTCTTCTGAAGAAATTAAGAAGATATACCGCAAAGCCAGGGCTACAGACATCGAAAAATGGATATCAGCCGTTGAAAATGAAGACCGGATTACCCTGAGAACACGAAAGATCACCCAGGACCTGAAACTGGTGATGAAAGTGAATGATGTTGAATTCCAGGGAGATAACACAAAAGCCATTTTTTATTATACGGCTGATGAACGTGTGGATTTCAGGGAATTGATCAAGGTGCTGGCTGAAGAATTTCATGTCAGGATCGAGATGAAGCAGATAGGCGTAAGGCAGGAAGCCAGCCGCCTGGGAGGAATTGGCACATGCGGAAGAGAACTGTGCTGTTCAACATGGCTGACAAGTTTCAGATCGGTAACCACCAATGCAGCGCGGGTCCAGCAGCTGTCGCTTAACCCACAAAAACTGGCAGGTCAGTGCAGCAAACTGAAGTGTTGCCTGAATTATGAATATGAAACCTACCTCGATGCAATGAAAGACTTCCCCGACAGCGAAATAGTGCTCAAAACAAAAAAAGGAGAGGCTATCCACCAGAAAACCGATATTTTCCGTAAAACCATGTGGTACGCTTATACCTCCGATCTGAATAACTTCCTTGCCATTCCCATCGAAGCAGTCAGAGAGATCATTCAGAAAAATTCCAAAGGAGTTTTGCCCGAGAAACTCGAAGATTTTGCATCCAAGAAAGAAATTAAATCAGAATTCGAAAGTGTGGTAGGACAGGATGACCTGACCAGGTTCGATGACTAATAAAACTTATGGTATGTTTCCATACAGACATGCCCCGTCTTTTCATTTCTTCCCAGACGGTCCGTTAAGGATAATGTCCTTATTATGTTTCATTGCCATGCTGTCAGCCGGGTTGTGGTCGTGCGACAAGTCCCGGGTGTTTGATGAGAGCAGCCGTATCAGAAATGCCGAATGGAACCGTCACTGGCCGGTTTTCTTCCAGTTCCCTATCCAGGATACCAATGCGCTGTATAATGTATACCTGCAGATAAGAAACACGACGGATTACCCGTTTTCAAACCTTTACCTATTCCTGTCCACCCGTGAGCCGGATGGCACCAAAGGCCGTGATACCGTAGAATGCATACTGGCTGGCCCTGATGGAAAATGGACCGGACAAGGACCGGGCAAACTGAAGGCAAATAAACTCCTTGTGAAAAAGGGGATGAGGTTTCAGCACAGAGGAACTTACCAGATCGGAATTGAACAGGCTATGCGGACGGAGGTACTTACCGGTATTGCGGATGTAGGTATACGGGTTGAAAAAGAATAATAAAGGCAGCATTGATATGAGAGGCGTTAAGAAAAAAACGAGAAGACCTTTTATCCAGCGTTTCTGGATCTTTTACTTCAGCCTGCTTGCCTTTCTCTTCTTCCTTTTTGTTGTTATTTCACTGGGCGGATTCGGGTTCATGCCTTCCCTGGAAGAACTCGAGAACCCCAAAAGCAATCTCGCCTCCGAGATCATCTCCTCCGATCAGAAAGTGATCGGTAAGTATTTCATCGAAAACCGTTCCAATATCCATTATAACGACCTCTCCCCTCACCTGGTGAACGCCCTGATCGCAACGGAAGACATACGGTTTAAAGACCATTCCGGCGTCGACATCAAAGCCATGGGAAGGGTTATTCTCGGGATCGTGACTTTCTCTCATAAAGGAGGTGGCAGTACGATTACCCAGCAGCTGGCCAAAAACCTCTTTCCCCGCGACGACCATTCATTTTTCCTTAAAACCATGATCGTCAAATTAAAAGAATGGGTCACCGCCATCAGGCTTGAAAGAAATTATTCAAAAGAAGAGATCATTGCCTTATATTTTAATACGGTCCCTTTTGGTAGTGCCACATATGGCATTAAGTCGGCCGCAAAGACTTTCTACAACAAAGAACCCAAAGACCTAACCATTGAAGAAGCCGCCCTAATGGTAGGCGTTTTAAAAGCACCCAGCTGGTACAGCCCGGTAAGGAACATGGAAAGGGCAATGAAAAGACGTGAAGTGGTCCTGAGCCAGATGGAAAAGTATAACTTCATCACTGAATCCCAGTATGATTCCCTGCGGGGACTTCCCATCGATATGTCACACTACAGGCTGCAGGACCAGAACTCAGGGCCGGCCACCTACTTCCGTGAGTATCTGCGTAATTACCTGGTAGATTGGTGCGAACAACACAAAAAGCCGGATGGTAATTCCTATAACCTTTACAAAGACGGACTAAAGATCTATGCCACCATCAACTCCAGGATGCAGGAATACGCGGAAATAGCTGTTACAGAACACCTTGGCAAAGATCTCCAGCCTGCTTTCTTCAAACATTGGAAAGGATATAAAAACGCACCCTTCGACCGTAACCTGACCCAGACCGACATTAACCTCATCATGAAACAAGCCGTGGAAAGGTCCGACAGATATCTGAGGATGAAACGGAACAATGCCACGGATGAGGAGATCGATAAAGCATTCCATACCAAGACTTCCATGTCGGTTTTCACCTGGAAAGGAGAAAGAGATACGGTGATGACCCCTATGGATTCTATCCGTTACTATAAATATTTCCTGCTTACCGGCCTGATGTCGGTGGAACCCCAAACCGGATTTGTCAGGGCCTATGTGGGAGGAATTGATTATAAATATTTTAAGTACGATCACGTAAAACTGGGACGGCGGCAGGTGGGTTCAACCTTTAAACCCTTCCTTTATACCTTAGCCATGCAGGAAGGAGAATTCACACCCTGTACCAAAGTGCCCAATATACCGGTTTCCTTTGACCTGCCCGATGGGAGCATATGGACCCCTGCCAATGCAGAGAATGACGATAACGGTAAAATGGTCACCCTGAAATATGCCCTGGCCAACTCGATAAACTATGTGTCGGCCTACCTGATGAAACGGTATTCTCCCCTGTCTGTGATCAACCTTGTAAGAAAAATGGGAATCACCAGCCCTATCGACCCGGTCCCCTCAATTTGTCTTGGAACCCCCGATATTTCCGTATACGAGATGACAGGAGCTATGGGAACTTATGCCAATAAGGGTTTGTATATCGAACCCATCTTTATTACCCGTATTGAGGACAAATTCGGTAACGTGCTCACCAATTTCATTCCCAGGCAGGAAGAAGCCATGAACGAGCAAACGGCTTACCTGATGATCAGCCTGATGAAAGGGGTGGTAGAAAGCGGAACAGGCATCAGGTTAAGGTACAAATATGGCCTCTCGTTCCCCATTGCCGGTAAAACCGGCACCACGAGCAACTACTCCGATGGCTGGTTCATGGGACTGACACCCAATCTGGTGACCGGTATATGGGTAGGTTTTGAGGACCGTAGCGTTCATTTCCGTAACATGACCCTCGGACAGGGCGCCAATATGGCTTTGCCCATCTGGGGCCTTTATATGCAACAGGTGTATAAAGATGCTACGCTGGATTTCCCCAGGGAGGATTTCGAAAAACCACAGAACTTTTCCGTCAGTCTGGATTGTGACAAATTTCAACCCCCGAAAAACCAGGAAGATTTCCTGGAAGGATTCGGTAATTAAGTAGACCTCTGTACTTATGATCTTTAGCAACAGCCTCTTTTTACTGTATTTTCTGCCATTCTTCCTGCTAGCCTATTACCTGGCTGACCCCAGGTTCCGGAACGGGCTGGTACTGGCTGCCAGCACCTTTTTCTTCGCCTGGGGAGCGCCTGTGTTCGTCTTTATCCTCTGGGCTTCCATCCTGGTGGATTATTACGGGAACCAATGGATGGCCCGGTCTGAAGGGAACAAACGGAGGCGGCTTTTTATCCTGATCCTTTTGCTGAACCTGGCCTTGCTGATGTATTTCAAATATGTCAACTTCTTTATCGATAATTTTAATGAAATCCTGAAATTCGTCGGCACGACAGAGATAAAATGGACGAAAATTATCCTGCCGCTGGGTATTTCGTTCATCGTTTTCCAGAAACTATCGTATTCCATTGATGTTTACAGAAAGACCCACCCCCCTGCTCCTGCCCTTACCGATTACGCCTACTATATCCTTATGTTTCCCAAGCTGCTGGCCGGCCCCATCATCCGTTACCGCGACATGGCGGTCGGTATTGAACAGGGTATTCACAGCATCGGATATGATGAAAGGATCAACGGGTTTTTCCGGTTTGCCGTTGGTTTGGCAAAAAAGGTACTGATTGCCAATGTATTGGGTGAAACAGTCGATACCATCTTTGCGATGAAACCCGAAACTATGTCAACTCCATTGGCATGGCTCGGAGCCTTGGGTTATACCTTCCAGATCTATTTCGATTTTTCAGGCTATTCCGATATGGCCATCGGCCTGGCCAACATGATGGGCTTCCGTTTCGGAGAAAACTTCAACAGCCCTTATATTGCACGAAGCATAACCGATTTCTGGAAACGCTGGCATATTACCCTCTCGAACTGGCTACGTGATTATGTCTTCCTCACCCTGGCCTATTCGGCCTCCAGGAGATGGAGAAAAAACCGTTATTGGGGTGTTAAAACCGAGCAATGGCTTTACATCTGGGCCACCTCCATAACCATGATCACCTGCGGCTTCTGGCATGGAGCCGCATGGACCTTCATTATCTGGGGCGCTTTCCAGGGACTGATCATGATACTGGAAAGACTTTTCCTTCTGAAATTCTATAAAAAGACTTCACGCTACCTGGGATTATTGCTGACCTTCATCTTTATTGTTACAGGATGGGTGCTTTTCAGGGCAAAAGATGTTTCCAACGGTCTGGCCATCATCCGGGAGATGTGGTCTTTCAGGATGAAAATGCCAGAGTTCCTGCTCACCGGCAAGTTCATTTCCATGCTCATCCTAGCTGCCGTTTTTTCCTTTATGACTTTATTGCCCGGAATGGAAGCCAGGCAGATGAAATTGTTCAGCCCTCAGCACAGCAACCTTTCGCATGGGGTTATGACGATCGCTGCCCTCCTGCTGTTTGTCATTTCCCTGAGCGCCATCACTTCCTCAGGGTTTAATCCGTTTATTTACTTCAGGTTCTAGGCATGAAGCAGGAAAAATTCACGCAAACCCTTTTCTGTTTGTTGATGGTCCTTTTCCTTCTTCCCTTTTTCCAGGGAGAAACCAGATGGATTAATGTAAAACGTCTGAATGGGGCCATAGAGAATGTCCCCAGGCCTGGCTTTACATGGAAGACATGGATCGGGGAAGAATTTCAGCATGCTTACGAACCCTATATCAACCAGAAGATTGGTTTCAGACCCGATTTTATCAGAATTAACAACCAGTTGGATTTCAGCCTGTATGGTACGGCCCATGCCAACCAGGTGATCATTGGTAAGAAGAATTACCTCTATGAACTGAATTATATCAAGGATTATACCGGGGAAAACCTGGTGGCGGAAGAGGTGGCCGATGAAAAATTTGCCCGCCTGCGCTTTGTCCAATATGCCCTGAAAAAGAAAAATATCGACCTGGTCATCCTGATCGCACCGGGAAAGGCTACTTTTTACCCGGAATATATACCCGATCAATATCTTCAAAAAAAGAAAGGTCTATCCAATTATCTTCTCTTTATAAAAAGATGTAAAGAATTGGAATTGAACAATATAGATTTCAATGATTATTTCCTTAAAATAAAAGATACTGTCGCATACCCCATCTATCCCAAATGTGGTATCCATTGGAGCCAATACGGGATGGCGCTGTGTGCCGACTCCCTTTTCCGGTTCATAGAGAAGCTGAGAGGGATAAGGATGATCGATTTTGGCTGGGATGGACTGGAAATCAGCAGGAAGCTCAGGGATACGGATGATGATATCGGAGAAGGGATGAACCTGCTTTTCCCCATTTCTTCACCCCCGGGAGCTTACCCAAGGTTTTATTTCAGGGAAAGACCAGGGGATATAAGACCGGATGCTATTGTAATCGGTGACAGCTTTTGGTGGACCGTTTTCGGTAAAGGGATTTCAGGCAGGATGTTCAATGAGAATAAGTTCTGGTTCTACTTTGCAGATGCATATGACGGAAAAGGAGGGTCAACGAAGGTGAACCAGCTTGACCTGAAAAAGGAACTGGACAGTACCCAGTTAGTGCTTCTTCTTTCAACGGAAGCATCTCTTTCAAGCTTTTTCTTTGGATTTGCCGAAACTGTTTATCCTCTGTATTTCCCTGAAAATGAGGATGAACAATTCCAGGTTTTCAGAAACCTCATCCAATGGGATAAGGGCTGGTTAGGAGTGGTCCGATCGAATATGGTTAAGTCGGGTCGTACCCTGGACGAAGAAATCGACTATGAGGCCAGGACTACTCTTTTGTATAAGGATTCACTGAAAGCAACAGGTAAAGATATCGATCGCATTGTTGCAGGAATAATGGCTAATAAGGAGTGGATGGGAAAGGAGACCCAAAAGGCAGGAGACAGAAAAATTTCCGTGGAAAAAATGCTCCGGGACGATGCCCAATGGATCTTTAACCACAATTCGAAAACCTACCGCAAAAAGTACTGGCCTGGTTACGAGGCTAGTTAAGCGGTTCGAAGACTTCTACCTTTAAATCATCGATCAATACAGGCTTCTTGCCCCTGAGCCAGCAATAAATAGTCAGTTTATCCCGCTTTGTCCTGACTTCGGGTGTCATATAATCGATGGTCAGTAAGTTCCATTTGCCTTTCACTGCGGCCACTTTAGGATTTTCCAGGTCTACCCCCCTGTATTTGTAGTTTCCGTCCTTGTGCATAAAGGTAACCACCAGGGTGACAGGGTTAACATTCGGTGTATCAGGCGAATACACCCATACTGAAGCCCTGATCCATGCATAATAATGCCGGGTGATCTCCTTGTAGGGAAGACTGAGCCCGGGTGAATAGATCAGGGTTGAATCCATCACCAAAGAATGTTTTCCTGAAAACCCGAGGGTATCAATGATCTTGCTGTCGACCGAAGTTCCTTTTTTCTCAAAATCAAGGTAGCACAGTGTCCTTCTCGTATAACCGGCGGTATTCGTGAGATATTCATCCGCTTCGGCAGATCTTTCAACCAGCAGCAGCTCCCTGTCTTTCGGATCAGGATGGATCTTGCCGAAAGTCCTGAAATAATAAGCCGGTGTCATCCGGTAAGCATCGATGATCCAAGCAAAGGAATATTGCCATAACTGAAAGATATTCAGCAGAATAAAAAAGGTAACTATGCCTGTCAGCAACCACTTTTTCAGCTTCATCATCTGTTGTATCCTGACAAACATAAATCCAAGAGGAATGGCCAGGAAGGGATACACCTGGGCCATGGGGCGCTGGCTGAAACTCCCGGCATAATACCAGCATGACCAGGAGGAGACTACATAAACATAAACGACCAGGAAGATAAGCAAAGGCCAGAAAATATATCTTGCCCGTTTATAAATTTCGTAAAAGCCAGCCAGGGCGAAAAACATGACCGGGGTATAGATCAGCCATCCTTTTCGGAAACTGAAGAGAAAATCAGGTGTATGAGGATAAAAAAAATCAAACCCCTCACCGGGATTTATATAACTGTAATACAGGAACTTGCCTGTAACAGCCTTCCAGTAGAGCAACTGGGGTAGTCCAACCACTACCATGCACAGGATAAAAAACAACAGGCTTTTGTATTCCTTCCTGAAGAACTTCCATTTCTCCTTTATCGCTGATGGACCGGTCACTCCCCATAACAGCGGAAGGATTAGTACCATCATATCTGTTGGCCTGATCAGGGTAATAAGCCCGACAGTCAATCCCAGGGCTGCAGCCGTTGCCTTTCGCCGCTTTTCGTACCAATTCATGGAAAGTATAAAAAACAAGGCATAGAGGGTGAACAAGGTATTGTGGGTCAGCAAACCATTGGCATAGACCATTTCCGCATAATTGGTCCCGGCCACGATGGCCAGTATCACGAGAACAGTCTGCATGTCGGTGAAAAACCTGAGCAGCAGCTTTCTGAGCAATAGTATCCCGGCCAGGCTCCACACCAGTCCGCAGACTACCATGGCATACTGATAGGGCATCGACAATCCGTCGGCCGGATAACCCATTACCGGGGCCAGCCAGTGAGCCACAAAAAAGAAAGGACTGTAAACCAAGGCCATGCCCATGCTGTACTTGATCACAATTGAACCGTCCGTTCCGGGAAAAGCCTGGTAAAACGTGGAAGTGTTGTGATATTGACTGATCAGCTGCTTGACCCAGCTGACATCCTTAATTCCCAGGTCATGATGGATGAACTGCGCCGGCAGGTATAGGTAATACCCGAATACATCCCAGCTGATGATGTTACTGATTGGAAAATAAAACCTCAGGTACAACGCCACTGCGAACAATAGCCATACAGTGGCCAGTGACCAGGGCTTTGAAGAGTAAGTAAGTCGCATGAATTCAAGCTTTTATGAATAGCCTATTTTTTGTACCGCCTGCTCCAGATACTATATTTCAGGATACAATATATTGCCCGAAATCCGTCGGAAGCCTTGATCTTTTTACCCTCCTGGTAAGTACGCCCGTAATAGGAAATCCCTACCTCGTAAAACCGTATGCCGGGAAAACGGGCTATCTTTGAAGTTACCTCCGGTTCAAAACCAAAACGCTTCTCCCTGAAATATATCTGCTTTAAATAACTGGCGTTAAACATCTTATAACATGTTTCCATGTCGGTCATATTCAGATTGGAGAACATATTGGACAGGAAGGTGAGGAAATTATTTCCGATGGTGTGCCAGAAAAACAGGATGCGGTGCGGCCGGCCTCCCATAAAACGCGAACCATATACAACATCCGCATGCCCGTCGATAAAGGGTTTCAGCAGGCGATTAAACTCTTCAGGGTCATATTCCAGGTCGGCATCCTGTACTACGACCAAGTCACCTTTACATTCATCAATGCCGCGGTGGATAGCTGCTCCTTTGCCCATGTTCACAGGCTGGTCAAGCAGTCGGATATTGGTTGCCGGATGCAGGGCCATATATTCTTCAACCAGCATCCTGGTATTATCCCCCGAACAGTCGTTGATCACGATGATCTCCATCTGTATTCCGCCTGCCAGCTGAACCTCCCTGACCTTTTCGAGCAGGTTGCAGATGGTGTTTTCCTCGTTAAAGGCAGGGACAAGGACAGACAATAGGTTGAAACTCATAGTACCGTTACGTATTAAGGATGCAAACTTAAGAAAAGTTGTTGATTTACTCCTGAAAATATACCCGTTTTACTCTCCTGGAAATATTGGTAAGCACTTCATATGGTATAGTCTCCAGTTCTTCAGCCAAATGGGTAATGGGAAACTTCTCACCAAATATGATCACCGGGTCGCCTTCTTTTACCTCCAGGTCATTGATATCCACCATACACATGTCCATACAAACATCGCCAATGATCGGCCGCTGCTGGTCTTTCACCAAAATGTGGCCTTTCCCGTTGCTGAGTCTCCTGCTGAGCCCGTCGGCATAGCCGATTGGGATTATGGCAACCGTGGTATCCTGCGTGGCACACCAGCTCCGGTTATATCCTACCGAATCTCCCGCCTTCACATTTTTGATCTGGGAGATGCAGGATTTGAGCGTACTGACATTCTGCAACCGACCCATGTCCATATCGCAGCTGGGAACGCCGTACAGGTTTATTCCCAGCCTGACCATATCGAACTGGGCTTCCGGGAAACGGCAGATTCCGCTGGAATTAAGGATATGACGAAGAACCGGGTATGGTAATGCTTTTGTGATCAGCTCCGTCATGGAAGTGAACCTTTCGATCTGCTGAAGGGTAAACAGGTCGTGAGCCTGGTCATGACTGGCTACCAGGTGGCTGAAGACAGACCTGACCTTCAGGTAAGGACTGGCATGCAGGCGGTCAACCAGGGCATCAAGATCTTTCTCCATGAAACCCAGCCGGTACATCCCGGTATCAAGCTTAATATGTATGGGAACAGGCAGGTTTTGCTCGGTAAATACCTTTTGACGGCTTTCTTCCAGTAAGTCCAGGAGCCGGAAGCTATATACCTCAGGTTCAAGCTGGTATTTAGCCAGCGAATCCATGCTTTCTTCATCAGGGTTCATCACCATGATGGGCAGTTCGATGCCTGCCTTCCTGAGTTCCACCCCTTCATCGGCATAGGCCACAGCCAGGAAATCTACATTGTGGAACTGAAGAATGTTGGCGATCTCGTAACTTCCGCTACCATAACTAAAAGCTTTCACCATCACCATCGATTTTACTCCGGGCTTCAGCCTGGAACGAATCAGGTTAAGGTTATTGACAAGGGCATTGAGATTGATCTCAAGGACGGTTTCGTGGGCTTTCTGCTGCAGGGCCTTCACGATCTCTTCAAAACTGAACATTCTGGCACCCTTTATCAGTATGCTTTCACTGTGAAAGGAAGAAAAAGGGAACCTCTTTAAAAAGTCACCGGTGGTGGGAAAGAACGACTTCTGCATACGGAATTTCCCGGCATGCCGGCTGATGGCGGGCCCTATACCAATAACCTGGTCCACGTTTTTATTGAAAAGCAACTCGGCGATCCAGGCATACAGTTCATTTTCGTTCCGTCCGCTCTGTAACAGATCTGAAAGAATAACCGTTTTCCTTTTATGCTGATGTTGCTGGTTCAGGAAATCAAGGGCAATATTCAGTGAATTGATATCAGAGCTATAGCTGTCGTTGATGATCGAGCAATTGTTGATGCCTTCCTTTAGCTCCATGCGCATGGCGATGGAAGTCAGCCTTGCCATTCTTTCTTCAATAACAACCGGATCATAATTCAGGTACAGCAAGGTAGCCCAGCAGTGAATGGCATTTTCAACCGATGCATGATCGGCGAAAGGGATCCGTATGGAATGAAGCCCGCCCCTGTATTCGCCCTGAATATCGGTCCAGCGACCATTCCTGGTTATCAGCTTGATCCACAGATCATTCTCCTTTTTCTTCCCCCAGGTAAAAAAATTGATCTTCCTAAAGGCTTCTGTGGTGACAATCCGTTGCTGTATATCCAGGTGGTCGGTGCAATAAACCAGCACCTCCACCCGGGTGAAAAGCTTCAGCTTTTCCCCTATTTTCTGGTCAAAATTGATAAAATTCTCGGCATGGGCCTGGCCAATATTGGTAAAAATGCCGATGGATGGTTGTATGACCGGCTGCAATTTCGACATCTCATCAGGTTCTGAAATACCCGCCTCAAAAATACCCAGCTGGTCATCCTCATTAATCTGCCATACCGACAAGGGGACCCCTATCTGTGAGTTATAGCTTTTAGGATTTCTGACGATCTTCCTGTCCTCATGCATCAGCTGGAACAACCATTCTTTCACTATCGTTTTTCCGTTGCTGCCGGTAATGCCGATCACAGGGAGGGAAAACCGCCTGCGGTGATGGATTACCAGTTGCTGCATGGCCTGTATAGTATCGTTGACCAGGATGAAACAGGCGTCTTTCATGGTCTCATACTCAGGAAGCTCAGTAGAAACAACAAATACTCTCACGTCTTTCTGGTATAGCTCCTGAATGTATTTATGCCCGTCATTCCTCCTGGAGACCAGGGCAAAGAAAACGGTTTGTTCCGGTATGACGAGCTGCCGGCTGTCGATGAGCAATTCACTGATCTGCGGATCATTACATTCACTCGGGTACAGGCGGCCTTTAACAATGCCAACAATCTGGGATACAGAATACGATAGATGCGTCATGGTATATAAAGAAAAAACAACGGCAACTGCGGTGATTAAGTATCAGTTCCGTAATCCTGGACGGAGAAATGAGCCGCATTTTCCAGTAATTCCTGGTTCTGCATCCTTGTCTTGTAAATATCACAAGCCAGGTACAGGGCCTGACGGAGGGAATCCGGTGAAGCCACATCCTTTCCCGCCAGCTCGTAAGCGGTGCCATGGGCAGGCGAGGTCCTTACATAAGGAAGACCAGCGGTAAAATTCACCCCTTCATGGTATGACAAGACTTTAAAGGGGATCAGTCCCTGGTCATGATACATGGCAAGGACGCCGTCGTATTTCAGGTACTCGTCGAAACCGAAAAACCCATCGGCCGGAAAGGGTCCGAAAGCCAGTATCCCGGATTCTTTTGCCTTTTCAATGGCAGGCAGGATAATACGGTTTTCTTCTTCTCCCAGCAGCCCTTCTTCTCCGGCATGCGGGTTCAGCCCAAGTAAAGCGATCTTCGGCCTGCGGATGCCAAAATCAAACTTGAGCGAACGGTTAAGAATGGTAAGCTTCTTCAGAATCAGGTCAGTACTGAGGGATGAAGCGACGTCTTTCAGCGGAATATGCCCGGTAACTACACCTATTCTCAGTGATGAGGTGACCATAAGCATTAATGCGCTGTCGGCCTGGAATTTATCGGCCAGGTATTCAGTATGGCCCGGAAAGTGAAACCCGGGTGACTGAAGGTTCATTTTATTGATGGGTGCTGTCACCAGTGCATCGATCAAACCGGCCTTCAGGTCCTTTACCGCTGCTTCGAGAGAGAGCAACGCCAGTTCACCGGCCACCGGGGTAGATAACCCAACATCGATCTTCACCTCCTGTTCCAGCAGGTTTACCATGTTGGCCTTGCGGTGATGGACCTGGTCGGCCTTTTTAATAATATTGAAACTGAACTCGTTGATATTCAATACTTTACGGTAGTAAGAAGCCACTTTTGAGCAACCATAGACCACCGGGGTGAACATCTCTATCATCCGCTGGTCCATCAGGGCTTTCATCAATATCTCATAATTAATGCCGTTAATATCACCATGGGTGATACCGATCACTATCCTCTTTTCTTTTTCCTGAATTTCACTCATACTAAATAAAAAATTTGTCAAAGATACACAATTGGTTGCGTTTTTAAGGAGATAACCGGATAACAAACATTCTCCTACCTTTGAGGTGAAATATCAAGCCTGTTTTCAATAAATGGAACCTTTGAAAAATCTAGCCCGTAAAGCCCTGGAAGGGGAATTTCTCTCCAAAGAAGAAGGGTTGCAACTATATGCTCAGGGCAATCTGCCGGAACTCATGCAGCTGGGTTATTCGATCAGGAAGAAATTGCATCCCCTGCCGGAGGTAAGCTGGCTGATCGACCGAAATGTGAATATCACCAATGTATGTATATCGGCCTGTAAGTTTTGCAATTATTACCGGGGGGTCAATCATGCCGATGCATATATTACTACTTCTGAGGAGTATGATCAGAAGATCAGTGAGATGTGGAAACTCGGGGGCCGGCAGTTGTTGCTTCAGGGAGGGCTTCATCCCGGGCTGGGCATGGCCTTCCATACCCAACTCTTCCGCGATTTGAAGCGCTGAAACTGCATGCCCTGGGTCCTGCCGAGATCGTTCATTTATCGAAGATGGATGGACTCTCGTATAGCGAAGTACTCAGGCTGCTGCATGAAGCGGGGCTCGACAGTCTCCCGGGAGCCGGTGCCGAAATCCTGGCCGACAGGGTAAGAAAAGCAATCTCAAAGAATAAATGTACCGCCGTTGAATGGCTGGATGTGATGCGGGCTGCCCACCGACTGAACCTGCTTACTTCCGCTACCATGATGTTCGGTCATATCGAGACCCTGGAAGAGCGGTTCGACCACCTGCTGGCTATCCGGCAGGTTCAGTCGGAAAAACCCGCCGGGGCAACCGGCTTTATCTCCTTCATTCCCTGGCCTTTCCAGGACGACGGCACCTGGCTGAAAAGACATGCCGGCGTCACCAACTCCATTACGGCCGTCGAATACATCAAAACCATCGCAATAGCCCGAATCATGCTGCCCAATGTTCCCAACATCCAGGCTTCCTGGCTCACTGTAGGGAAACATACCGCCCAGGTTTGCCTGCATGCCGGCGCCAACGACTTTGGCTCCATCATGATCGAGGAAAATGTCGTCTCCGTAGCAGGAGCCACCCATTTCTTCGATGAAACCGGCATCCGCCAGGCTATCACCGAATCAGGTTTTATTCCGGTTCAGAGAAATCAAAGGTTTGAAAGGGTGACGGGGTGACGGAGTGACGAAATTATTTTAGGGCCACGATACATCGTGGCCTTTTGGTTATAAAGGTTATTTCTCGAAGAAAAAGATCATGTTTTTGTCGGGCATGAAATCCTTTCTGCTCCAGGAATAGATACGGTGATCGGTGGTTTGGATTGTGTTGTCGGGGGGATAGGAACTTGAGCTTATTTTCATAGAGAGGGGAGTGATGAGCCTGTAATCGGAACTTTCAAAGGGGTTGCCCCATTTTTGAGTGGTGATCAGGATGTATTCGGCTTTGTTTTTCAATAATTTTTGCCTGTAGGAAATTTTGTATTTACCTGTTCCATATGGCTTTAATGTTATTTTGAAAAAAAATCCTTTGTCTGTTTTACTGGTAATTATATTTAATGATTCTGTATTTAAATCCATAGCCCGGATGGAATCAACCCCTCCATACAGACTATCGGAAGGAAACGGGTAAAACAGGATTTGCTTGATTTCACTTTCTCCGTTATTACAAAAATGATAGGTTCCGCCAACGTAAAAAGAGCTGTCTTTTATTTCAAAGGTCAGATCTTCGCGATAAAACTGAAGGTTCTGACAAATTCCAAAGCCGGAAATCAGGAATAAGCTTAATAGCAAGAAAGTCTTCTTCAATCTCACCTTTCTATGATCAGTTTGGTTGTCGCTGATTTTCTTCCGTCTAACACCAGGTTACAGTAATACATTCCCGATGCTGCTGGCGAATGGTCGCAGCAAAAGCCATCCCATTTTAAAGTATATTCTGGTTGGGGGGATGCGGTGTTTACAGGCAGAATACGGACGATCTCGCCGTTTGAACCATAAATTTTAATGAGCGCTTTAGAAAAACACTGACCCTCTGGTACGCCGAAGGAAATGTTTGTTTCACCAGTAGAAGGATTCGGGAAACAGGATAGCTTAATATTCCTTTGATTTTCAATAGAATGGACATCTGTCAACAAGGAATCAATGATAAACTCAAAATAATTTACAGAGTCGGGTTCAATGTTTATAATGGTATCCTTTATTACAAGCCAAGGATGAAAAAAGAACATCACATGGTATTTTCCACTGTATTCCTGCATAGTAAAGCTTCCGGAAGGCTGAGTCCAGGCGTTAAGAAAATAATTCCCACAATAATAAGAAGGTTCATTATAAGCGTAAGTATGGCCAATGTGTATTCCCTGAATAGGGTTGTGTCCGTTATCAAAAACCATCCCGGTAAAAGTGCCGGTAGCGAAAGAAGGGGTAAATGCATTGTATCCGATGGTAGGATTGACATCTTTTACGAGGTGGTATTCTGTTTCCGGAATGTATCCCTGGTCCATACAATAAAACTTATAACAGACAATGGATTGCCCGACAAGGGGAGCAGAAATAAAAGAATTTGAGATGTTTCCAAACCTAAACATAGGAAAGCTGTAGTTAAAGCTAAATCCGGTAGAGTCCTGTATATCAACAAAATCGCCGTTCCTGTTGAAATGTAAGGGGCTTAGCATGCTATCATGGGTTAATACGATAATATTACCGGCTGTAATGGAAATTCCATGTTTAATAAAAGAACTACCACCGGATGACACAAGCTGAAGGCCATCGAGACTTGGATACGGCCATGAAAACATCAGTTCCAGGTACCAGACAGAGTCGTTGACCAGGTAAAACTCACTGATCACCGGAGGGTCAACAATTGGATTTGCTTTGGTAAACCCGATCGTGAAAAAGACGAGCAATAAAACAAATAGCTTTTTCATGGTTTATGAAAGTAAAGGGGACCAGTCCTAAAATACCTATCAAATATATTGATGTTTTAGGTAAGAATGAGAGGGAATTGAAAAAAAATGATTGGATTTAGAAAATTTTATCCGGTAAAGATTTTCTTGTTCCCGTTTCGTCCTTAAAATCTAAGAGCCCCGATTTATTCACCATAAATGTAGGAATTTTATCTTAAATTATTCTTTTTCAATGATCTGGCTACATGAAATACACGTAAAACATCGATTCGGGTTTTACTTTTAATTCTGTAAATAATCCTGTAATTTCCTTCTCTAACCTCCCGGATTGCTTTTCTGCGGAATTCCGGCACCATTCTGCCCAGATAAATATTGTCAGCAACAGGTTGCAGTCTCTGAAATATCTTATTCGCTGTGATCATAGCATATCGAATCGAGTCGATAGCAATATAATCGAAGACCTCTTTTAGATCAGAGAGGGATAATTCAGTCCAGACTATTTTGACCATTTGTTGATCATTAATAAAACGTCCTCGTTAGAAACCACCTTGTCTTCATCAGACTGGGTGATTCCTTCCTCAACTTTTTCCATGAAGATCAATTGTTCTATCAGTTGATCAATGGTGAATGAATCTGGAAGGGTTTTAATTGTTTTGTCAACTTTTTCCTTTGTTAACATGATCAGTTGTTTTTGCAAAGATAGTGGATTAATACTGCATTGTTCTATCAAGGAGTCAACGAAATTGCGGAATCGGCCATCCATTGATAACCAAGACGTCTTCAAATTTATAACGACATAACGTCCGTAACGACCATAACGACATAACGATTTTTTGGGTTATATTTGATCGATGAAGAGTTTGTTCACCTGGAATAGGCAAAAGCTAGTAAGGAAAATATTCCTGTATTCCGCTATGTTGGTGGCTTTGCTGCTACTGTTGTCCTTTCTTTTCAGGAACATTCTCTTCTCCTATTACCTCGATAAGTATGTTGCCTGCTTCAACAAGGCATTTCATGCGGAGCTGGTGGTGAAAAAGGCCCGATTCCTGGGCATCAGCGCCATCGAGATCAACGGGATCACCCTCCGGCCTTTAGATGGTGACACCCTGCTCAGGATCGATACGGCCTTTGCCGCCGTCAGCTTCTGGAAATTCCTGATGGGCAGGGTAGCGGTTGATCATTTTGCGCTGAAAAACACCTGGCTGACCTTCGTACGCCAGGATAGCGCCACCAATTATATGTTCCTCCTCGACAGAGGGCAAAAATCGGAAAGGGAAACCGATACCACACCCGTCAGAAACTATGCCTCCCGTATGAACAACATCTTAAATGCGCTGTTCGACAAGATACCCAACGATCTGGAAATCAGGAATTTCAATATGGTTACCCGGTATAACCACCATGAGGTAGGTTTTCATATTGATACCTTTAATATCATCGGTCATCATTTTAATGCTCCCATTTATATCAAAGAGGATGAAAAAGAATTCCACTGGATGGCCGCCGGTGACCTGGACAAACACAGTCATACCTCAAGGTTTTCATTGTTCAGCAGCGATTCCGGAAAGGTCAGCATCCCTTTCATCAAATACCGGTGGAATACGGTTATTGAGTTTGATACCGTCAGGTTCAGCGTTGAAGAAAGAAAGGCCGGCAACGACCTGGTTACCTTGGGTGGATTGGCCTCTGTGAGAGGGCTGGCTATCGATAACGCCAGGATTGCCACTGAAAAAGTGGACTTTGGAACGGGTTCCGTGGATTATTCCCTTACCATAGGCACTGACTATTATGAACTGGATAGTCTGACACAGGTAGTATTTAACCGGCTCTCCTTTCATCCTTACCTGAAATACCAGCCAAGACCAACCAAACATATCACCCTGAAGCTTGATAAGGAAGACTTCCCGGCCCAGGACCTGTTCTCTTCCCTTCCTTCCGGACTGTTTAGCAACCTGGAAGGATTGAAAACAAAGGGAAACCTGAGCTTTCAACTCTTGTTCGATGCGGATCTCAGTAATCCGGACTCCCTGAAATTCGAATGTGAGCTGAAACGGAAGAATTTCTATATCACCTCGTATGGGAATACTGACTTTACCTTTATTAACGGGCCTTTCGAGTATACCGCCTATGAAAAGGGAGAACCGGTAAGGACTTTTATGATCGGTCCGGAAAATCCAAACTTCAGGACCCTTGAACAAATATCGCCTCTTCTCAGGAACTCGGTCATCAATTCAGAAGACGGCGCCTTCTTCGGTCATCGCGGTTTTCTCATCGAATCCTTCCGTGAATCCATTGTTACCAATATCAAAGCGAGGCGGTTTGCCCGGGGTGGAAGCACCATTACCATGCAACTGGTGAAGAATGTCTTCCTGAACAGGAACAAGACCATCTCCCGGAAACTGGAAGAAGCTATCATCGTCTGGCTGATCGAAAACTGCGGATTAGTTACCAAAGAAAGGATGTATGAGGTTTATCTGAATATCATCGAGTGGGGCCCGATGATCTATGGCGCCCAGGAAGCATCCAGGTTTTACTTTAATAAAGATGTCTCCAGGCTGACCTATGCCGAAGCCATCTTCCTGGCGTCCATCATCCCAAGGCCGAAGTATTTCATGTACAGCTTCGATAAAGAAACCGGCCACCTGAGAGATTATCTGATCAACTATTATCAGCGGATGGCCGATAAAATGCTGAAAAAGGAAATGATCACCCGGGATGAATACGATAAGCTGGTTCCTGACGTTGAACTGAAAGGTCCGGCAAAGCTCCTGTTACAGAAAGCAGATAGTAATGAGGTGGAGCCGATTGATGAGATCCTGTGACAATATTATTCCAAACATTTAACCAACCCTTATGAAACTTCTGAAACTTCTTGTACTGCTTTTTTTTGTCTGGCTTCTTGCTGATTACCAGGTGCTTCTGGCTGAAGATGCCAGCAATCTTCCACTGACCGGTATCATTACCGGGAAAATTATCGATGAATCCACAGGATTGCCGATGGAATATGTAAATGTGGCTCTCTTTAAACTGCCTGATTCTGCGATGGTTACAGGTGCCATCACCAACGGGCAGGGACAGTTTATTCTGGATAAAGTGGCTGCCGGTGATTATTACCTGGTGGTCACCTTTATGGGATACAAAAAGCTAAAGACACCGAAAATAACCGTTGATGCACGAAATAAAAGGCTGGACCTGAAGGAGATGAAGTTGTCGCCTATCTCCCAGCAGCTTCAATCGGTTGAGATTAAAGCGGAAAAATCGAGGATAGAATACAAGATCGATAAAAGGGTGATCAATGTTGATAAGGATATATCCTCCAGGGGAGGGACGGCAGTGAATGTGCTGGAAAATACGCCTTCTGTCCAGGTCGATCCCCAGGGAAACCTCACCCTGAGAGGCAGCTCCGATTATCTTGTGCTGATCGATGGCAAGCCTTCGGTGCTGAAGGGAAGCGATGCCCTCAAACAGATCCCTTCCGGTGCGATCAAACAGATTGAAGTGATCACCAACCCTTCAGCCAGGTATGATGTGGAAGGGCAGGCCGGTATCATCAACGTGATCATGAAGAAAGACAAATTGCAGGGATTGAACGGAATGATTAATTTTTCCGGTGGTACTGGTGGGAAATATACAGCCAACACCCTGGTCAATTACCGGAAAAACAAACTGAACTATTTTGGAGGGGTAGATTATGCCCGGAACAAATACATCAACAACATCACCATTACCGACAACTTTTTCCTGCCGACCCTTTCAGAACACCTGATCAACCAGGTCAGGCAGATCTATCATAATGATAATCTGACCTTTAAAGGGGGGATGGATGTTGATATGAATGAGACAAATACCTTTTCTCTTTCGGGAAGCTACGGAGAAGAGGGCTATGACCAGGGAAACGATGCCAATTATTTCTCCTGGAACGATACTTCCCTTGCGGATAAATTCAACTCAAGCCACCAGTACGCCGACATTATGGGCAGGGTAACCAACCTGACGGCGGATTATAAACATACTTTCGCGGAAAATCATACGCTCTCCTTCTCAAACCAGTATTTTTCCTGGGATGGAAAAGATGACAACAAACTCAGTGAAGTGAATACCGACCCTGATTTCCATGCCATCGACACTAAATCAGCCCTCAGGTTTATTAAAGACAACAACAACTACCAATACCGGTTCAATGTTGATTATACCAGACCGGTAAAAACAGCCAAACTGGAAGCAGGCTTTCAGTACCGCTATGAATACCGTCATGAAGACCTGGTATTCAAGAACTTTGATGTAATATACGATAGCTGGATCGTGAACCCGGCTTTTTCAAACCGACTTCATTACGA
>JAPLDE010000040.1 GCA_026391855.1 Bacteroidota bacterium
ATAAATGAGTTGTCTTCTGCATTGGATATTGATGCCAATTTAGCAAACCTCCTTGTTCAAAGGGGGATTTATTCTTTTGAAGAGGCTAAGTCTTTTTTCAGACCAAGCCTGAGTTCGCTCCATGACCCCTTCCTGATGAAGGACATGGATAAGGCCATCGAAAGGATCAGGCAAGCCATCGAACGACAGGAGAGGATCATGATCTATGGGGATTATGATGTTGACGGAACAACCGCTGTTGCCTTGGTGTATACCTACCTGAAGGGATTCTACCCGAATATTGACTATTATATTCCTAACCGTTACAACGAAGGTTACGGCATTTCCTATAAAGGCATTGATTATGCCCATGAAACTGGGTGTAAGCTATTGCTGGCCCTTGACTGCGGTATCAAAGCGATTGAAAAAGCGGAATATGCCACCTCCAAAGGGGTGGATATGATCATTGGCGACCATCACCGGCCGGGAGATGAACTACCCAATGCCAGTGCAGTGCTCGACCCCAAAAGAAACGACTGCGAATACCCGTATAAAGAACTCTCCGGTTGCGGAATCGGTTTTAAACTCTGCCAGGCCTTTGCCCAAACAATGGGCACTCCGTTCAAATCCCTGGAACAATACCTCGACCTGGTAGTAGTCAGCATTGCTTCCGATATCGTCCCGATCACCGGAGAAAACCGGATTTTAGCCTATTATGGTCTGAAACTGCTTAACTCCCGTCCCCGACCCGGTCTTGAAGCTATCCTGCTCTTCAGCAATATCCGACGGAAAGACCTTTTCGCTTCCGCCGGTTCGGCTAAAAGCCTTTTCACCAAAGAACTGACCATCAGCGACCTGGTCTTCCTGGTAGGCCCCCGTATCAATGCCGCAGGACGTATTGAAAGCGGTAAAAGTTCAGTCGAACTGCTTATCGCCAAAGATCTCCCTACTGCTGTTACTGTTGCCGAACAAATCAACAAAAACAATACAGAAAGAAAAAACCTCGACAACCTGATCACCCAGCAGGCCCTGGATATGATAAAATCGGACAAAGAACAGTCCAAGCTCAAAACCACGGTTGTCTACTACCCCGAATGGCATAAAGGAGTGATCGGCATTGTCGCCTCCCGGCTCACCGAATACTATTACAGGCCAACCATCGTCCTCTCCAAATCAAATGAACTGATCACCGGATCAGCCAGGTCGGTTAAAGATTTCGATATCTACGATGCCATCGATGCCTGTTCCGGGTTACTGGAACACTTCGGCGGACATAAATACGCAGCCGGACTTTCGCTGAAACCTGAAAATTTTGAAGCATTCCGGCAGAAATTTGAAGAAATCGTTTCGTTGACGATCACAGAAGAAATATATATTGCTGACCCCCGAAATTGAGATCGATTCAAAGATCAACCTCAAGGATATCAATTCGAAATTCTACCGGATACTGAAGCAATTTGCACCATTTGGACCAGGTAACATGTCACCCGTTTTTGAAACCAACGGGGTGATTGATACCGGTCATGCCCGGGTGGTGGGCAATAACCATCTTAAACTTACCGTCGTTCATCCGGATATCTCCGGATTCCCGTTACCGGCCATTGCCTTCCAGCAGGGACACTATCTCGACCTGGTCAAATCCGGAGCAAGATTTAAAATATGCTTCCATATCGAAGAAAATGAATGGAACGGAACAACTTCCCTTCAACTGAATATCAAAGATATGCGGCCGGATGATCCCTGATCCGGAGCTCTTAACTAAGTCCTGCAAAATTAATCAATACCCTGATAATCAGAACTATACCGAAAATTATCAGGGTGAGACCCACCAAATGATTAATGGTTGCCAGGACCTTAGGATTCAGGTATTGTTTGATCTTATGGGAGATAAAGCATTTTAGGAAATCGGTCGAAAAAGTAGTCACCAGTATCCCGGTAAAGAAAAGATAAATAGAAGTGGTATTTACGCCAAAGTTGGAAGTAACTCCTACCACTACTCCCATCCAGAAAATCCAGATGAAGGGGTTGGCAAAATTCAGGAAGAATCCCTTTAAAATATAAGTGATGGGTCCTGGTTTATTGACCTGCTGGATAAATTCCCCGTTCAGGTGGACTTTTCTCCTGAACGTCACAATTCCGTAAATGATAAGGATAGTACCCCCTATCATTCCGAAAACCAGTGAGTTCTGGCCTTCATATATGATTTGTGACGCCCCTAAATAGCATAACAGGAGTAAAACTGCATCACTAAAAAAGATGCCCAGGGCAAGCAGCAATCCCGAATACAAACCCCTGTAAACACTTGTCTGGATGAGGGAAAAAAAAGCCGGGCCCATTAAAACGGCGATGGTAAAACCAATAACAATACCTTCAAGTAAAGGATGAAACATCGTAATGGAGACTATTTAACAGTTTTAAGATATGCTTCCCATTCAAGATATAAATCGTTCTTAATCACCCTGGGAAATTTATGCTGGCCCCCTTCTTTCTTTTTCAGCTTCATCCAGTCATAAAAAACCTTGCACGGATATACTTCTAATATTATGTCTTTAATTGCGGCAATTCGTTCTACCCGGTAATCATCGTTCAGCACTTTCAGGTTCTCATCTATCCTTCTCCTGATCTCCTCAAAATCAACCTTATCATCGGTTCCGATAAACCACTTATGGGCAAACATCGTTTCATAGCGGATTCCGGCCACGGTAAACTCCCGTATTTCTATATTCAGCTGTTGTTCAAGCATTTCGATGGCCCGGTTCATATTCTCCTGCGATAAATGTTCACCGCAGAGATTAAGGAAATGCTTTGTCCGGCCGGTGATACAAATTTCATTGAGTTCGAGGGAGGTGAATTTTATCGTATCACCGATCAGATATCTCCAGGCGCCTGAACAGGAACTGATCAGCAGGGCATATTCCTGGTTGGTTTTTACCTGTTTAAGGGTGAGGGCCTCAGGTTTTTCAACCAGGTTGCCATTCCCGTCAAAGTTGGTATTGTTGAATGGAACAAATTCATAGAAAAGGCCATTGTCGAGTACCAGTTCCATGGCATCGGTATCGGGCCGGCTCTGGTAGGCAATAAACCCTTCCGAGGCCAGGTAGGTTTCCATATAGGTAAGCGGCCTCGCCAGCAGTTTCTCAAAACCCCTGACATAAGGACCGAAAGAGACCCCGCCATGAACATATACGGAGAGATTGGGCCATATATCGTGGATGGTGCTGAGCTGGTAACGGTCGATGATCTTTTCCATCAGCACCTGCAACCAGGCAGGCACCCCGCAGATCACCCCGATATCCCACTCCGGTGCTTTTCTGATGATCTCTTCCAGTTTGGTGTTCCAGTTCCTTTCCCTTGAGATCCTTTTACCCGGTTTATAGAAATGTTCGAACCAGAAGGGAAGATTCCCGGCAGTGATGCCCGACAGATCACCTTCAAAAAAAGTACCGTTAAAATGAAGATGGGTTGATCCACCCAACATGAGTATTCCTTTTTCAAAAAATTCTACCGGGAAGTCATATTTTGAAAGAGACAGCAGCTGGCGGATACTCGTTTTTTTTATGGCCCTCACCATATCGCTGGTTACCGGGATTTGCTTGCTTGAAGCCTCGGAGGTTCCCGAACTCAACGCGAAGTACTTGGTCTTGGTCGGCCAGCAAACATACGCCTCACCATTCAATGAACGGTACCACCATTTTTTATAAATGGAGTTGTAATCAAATACCGGCACTGTTGACTGGAAGGTAGTAACAATGTCGTGATGCTTCAGCTGATCTACAAATCCGTAATACTCTCCGAATGAAGTAAACTGGGCCTTTTTCAATAACTTTCTAAGGACTTTCACCTGCTGCTGATACCCGTCCTGTCGGCGGGCGATCTCCAGGTTAGGCATTTTCCCCCTTAATTCGATGGCTGTCTTTATGATGGATCCTAATAAAGGCATGTGCGTTTAGTTAAAACGTTGCTAAATTAAAAAATTATTTGGTACTTTTATCCTTGGCAAAACCTTCTATATGAGAGTCTTTAGATATATTATCCGTATTGTTCTTTTTCTGATAGGTATTGCTGCGCTCATTTCTGCCAGTATCCTGGGTTACCTTACCATCACCGATTTTCGTCCAAAGTCACTTGAACTATTGCCAATTAAAGGTATTTCGCGGATTTATGCAGATCCCACCAGGGAGATAAACCTGCTTATCTGGAATATTGGATATGCAGGGTTGGGCAAGGATATGGATTTCTTTTATGATGGAGGGACAAGGGTGAGGCCATCCCTGGAACAATATCAAAGTTACCTGAATGGCATTTATAACTTTATTTCAAAATCAGACACCATTGATTTTATCCTCTTACAAGAGGTCGATATTGATGCAAAAAGGAGTTATTTTATCAACCAGGTTGATCTGATGACCAAGAATATGGAGGGGTTTGAATATTCATTTGCAAAAAACTATGATGTTAAATTCGTTCCTTTTCCCATTTTCGCCCCCATGGCCAGGGTGACAGCCGGTTTGATGACTATGACCCGTTTTCTTCCTTCTGCCGCTGAGCGGCTGGCTTCTTCGGTAAATTTCTCCTGGCCCAAACGGGTATTCTTTCTCGACCGTTGTTTATTGCTCATGCGGTTTCCGATGGCCCGGGGGAAACAATTAGTGGTTATTAATCTTCACCAATCAGCCTGGGAGGATGGAGCCCTGCTCAGGAAAGCAGAGATGGAACTGCTCAGGGAAACCATGATGTATGAGTATTCAGTGGGCCATTATGTTATTGCCGGTGGAGACTGGAACCTGAATCCACCTGAATTTCAGCCCGGAGCCATTAAAACCGGCGACAAGGTAAGATCGTTGGGGGCTACCGGTAAGGGGGGCGGTTTTCCGCCGGAATGGCAATGGACCTACGACATGGGAAAGCCGACTAACCGGGATGTTGACAAACCCTATAAGCGCGGCAATACATCAACCACTATCAGTGATTACTTCCTGGTCTCACCTAATATCCGGGTGGAAGAAATAACGACTATTTACAACGGTTTTGCCTTTTCAGACCATCACCCGGTTTATTTAAGGGTTAAGCTATTAACTGACAGTATGTTAAATGCCAAGCCTATTCCTCGTCCATAAACAGGTCTGCAATGATACGGTCGGCTATAAGCCACCCATTTATTGTTAATTTCAGGAAATCACCCCCTCTTACCGCATGGCCTGATTGTACATACGGAACGGCCTGCATCAGGAGATATTCCATGGCTGATGTTCCGCATGAAACTTCCAGCTTGTTTAGATCAACACCCCATACTGTACGCAGGCCGGTCATCACACTTTCCTGGTAACGCGTATGCGGGGTAATCTCTTCCTTTTCACAGGGGACGATCCCCTGGCCAACGGACTCAATATAGCTGGTCAGCGAAGCCACGTTCCACTGACGTGATTTCCCGTTAAACGAATGGGCGGACGGACCGAGCCCGAGGTAAGATTTTCCCTGCCAGTAAGACAGGTTATGTTGAGAAAAATGTCCTTCTTTCCCAAGATTTGAAATTTCATAGGGAACATAACCCCAGGCCGCGGCTTTCTCCATCAGATAATAGAATTGGCTGATCCCTGCCTCTTCCTCGGGAGCGGGCAGCTTGCCGTTGCGTATCAAATGGTTCAGAGCGGTACGCGGTTCAACGGTAAGCCAGTAAGCCGACAAATGAGGGAGCCCAAAACCTTTAAAAACATCCAGGTTGTGCTTCCAGCCTGCTTCATCCAGGGTAGGGATCCCATAGATCAGGTCGATGGAAACATTCGTCAACCCTGCTTCCATTATCCATTCAATGGCCTGAATGGCCCTGTTGCTGTCGTGGTTTCTGTGGAGGTAGGCAAGGTCGGCATCCCTGAACGACTGTACCCCTAAACTGATCCTGTTGACCCCGGCCTGTCGAAGCAAATCTGCGGTTTCCTGACGGATGTCATCCGGATTTGCCTCCATGGTCACTTCAGCGTCAGAAGTCAGAGAAAAAACGGATCTGATCCGCTCCAACAGCAGGAAAATTTCTTCCGGATCAAGCATGGAGGGAGTTCCGCCTCCGAAATACAACGTAGCAACTTCCTCTCCCTCAAGATAATAACGCTGAAGGTCAATCTCCTTCAGCAAGGCATCCAGGAAGGGTTTCCTGTTTTTCTGACTCGCCACCGAGAAAAAATTGCAATAGTGACATTTCTGCCTGCAAAAAGGAATATGAATATACAAACCTGCCATATAACAATGAATGCCGGAAGGTGGTTGAACAAAAGTCCCGTAGTACTTCTCCTTCAGGTCGGCCGCGTTATCTGCCGACCAACCCCGTTACAAACCTAACGAATTTCTCAAGGGCAGCCATATAAATCTTATGAAGCAGTCTGACCCTGAAGTGACGGGATATGGATTGGGTTCTATACGGAGACGGTTTAAATAATAAAGGCTTAGAGGACTGACACGGAATTTCTATATTTTTGCCTGTTTGTTCGTGAAGAACCATTAAAATTTAGCAACCGATGGAGAGATCTTCTACGGATTGAAATTACCCCTGCCCGGATCCGAAAAGGGCAAAGTCAGCTCATTTTTCACTCAGAAATCAAAATAGGAGTAAAAAATTTTAAAATATTTTTGCCTATGGTAAAACTCTTGTAACCCTTATTAATAAAGGAAAGGGAGAGTTATTAACTCAGCTTATCCCGGATTGTTAACAAAAAAAAATAGCTTCGATCACGGATATTTTTGAAATTATGTAATAAATGTTTTGGAAGAAGGGAAGAATTTATAGTGATGATGACATCGTACAGGGGTTCAGGAATCCTGACCCTAAGGTGGTGAACTACGTATATTCATCATACTATAAGCTTATTGAAAGTTTTATTTTAAAGCATGGAGGAGCATACGAAGATGTAAAGGATGTTTTTCAGGAAGGACTTAGTGTTGTTTATCTAAAAGTTCAACAGCAAAACTTTAAACTCAACAGTGCATTTGGAACGTATTTGTTTTCCATCTGCAAGAATCGCTGGTTTTTTGAATTAAGAAGAAGAAAGTATTCCAGCGAACTCCTGAGCAACTGGGAGCAGGATGAAACGGTTGATGACGGTAAGTCTTTTGCATTTGAGGTAATGCAGGAAAGAAAAGAGAACCTTTTCAGGAAGCATTACGTGGAG
The DNA here is from genome assembly GCA_026391855.1 of Bacteroidota bacterium. Lineage (GTDB taxonomy): Bacteria > Bacteroidota > Bacteroidia > Bacteroidales > CAIXZF01 > JAKLIX01. Next base: position 7,140 of record JAPLDE010000040.1, read on the forward strand.
TTGGATGAAGAATGTCAGCAAATTATGAGGTTGTTTCTGAAAAAGATACCTTTTAAAGAAATTGCCGAAATAATGGGTTATGATTCTGAAATGAATGCTATTAAAAGAAAAGCCAGATGTAAGGAAATATTAATGAAAAGAATAAAGAATGACCCTGACTTTACTGAACTTTATTAAATAATTATTACCATGGATCGAATTGAAATGCTGGACAGTTACCTGGATGGGAGACTTACAGCTGAAGAATCGCGGAGATTTGAAGCTTTGCTTAGCAGAGACGAAGATTTGGCAAAAGAGTATCAACTACATCAGGACATGGCGAAAGCGCTCCTTGATGACAAAACCACCGAATTCAAAAAGATGCTGGATGATGCCCATAAACATCATGAAAAGCGAGACCGGCGGCCTGTCTTCATAAAGATGGCAGCAGCTATTGCCATATTCCTCACGGGCATGCGTTCGGATGGCACGAACCAGGACAAACTACTGTCCAAAGCGATGGAGTTGTATCAAAATGCGGATTATCTGACGGCATCCCGTTCTTTTGAAGAACTCCTTAAACTGGACCCTGAAAACAACCAGGCGCGTTTTTACCTGGCCATTTCCTATATGGAGAATAAAAGGGAACCGGAAGCGGTGAGATTATTACAGGATATTGTTGATACAAGGGATGTTTTCTTTCTTTCCCAGTCAGAATGGTACCTGGGCATCTGCTACCTTCTGCTGGGAAGGAAAGAAGAAGCTATCCTTCCGTTTGACAGGCTGGCCAGGAAAAAAGGATATTACCAGGAACAATCCAAAGAGATCCTGGAGGAGTTGAACAAAATTAACTAAACTGGCTCAGAAGTTATTCCACCTGGACAGCAAAGGAGCAACTCCGATCAGAACGGCGCCAAGAATAATGGCCCACCAGTATTTGGTGGGCTTTTTTTGATTGGTGTCAATTATCGGGCTGATATCTCCGATATTTACATAGCCTGCCCAGAAATAGGGATGTGCCCGCAGGGGGTCGGAGCTGTTGATCAGGTTTAATTTTGCCTGGCGCAGGGCTTCTATCTTATTCATTCCTTTAGAAAGGTTGTAATAGAAGTCGTTGATCAGTTGGGTGCTTATCCTGTCCTCCACCGGCCAGAGGGTCATCACCACATCCGGACAACCGGCATAATAGAAGCCACGGGCCAGGCTCATGACCCCTTCCCCTTTCTGAAGCATTCCGGCTCCTGTGTTACAGGCACTGAGGACAGCCATCCTGGCTCTCAACTTCATATTGAAAAGCTCATAGGTGTTCAGAAAGCCGTCATCTTTTCCCTTGTCCGACCTGGTAAAGGCCAGCTTGGAAAACATGGGATCATCATTATCCACGATAGCATGCATGGCCAGGTGAAGGACATCGAAACGGGAGGCGACCTTTTTAAACGTTCCCTCGGTAGCCTCTTCACCGGAATAGACCATACCTTTGAAAAATGTTGCGGCCATCCTGGCTTCTTCATTGGCATAGGGCAGCGGCTTCAGTACGGGCAAGTTGGTATTTCCGCGTGAAGCAGAGGTATACGTGGGGGAAAAGGCCGCCAGTCTGGGCCGGGTGGTCAGCGCACGCGACGGTGTGAAAAATAATAAGTTAGCCGAATAGGCATATCCAATAGCCTGTGATTTTATCAGATAGGGGAGATTGCCAAATTCTGAGGAGGGATCTGGTTTATCGGTCAGCAGGATCTCAAACGGAAGGGACGCCAGCATTTCATCCGGAATAATGATCAGCTGCTTGTCGAAGGTAATACGGTTACAGGGCTCAATCAGCACGCTATATAAATAATGGGAAGCCTCCAGGAAATCCTCGTACACTTTTTGCTTCTGTCCCAGGAAACTGACATCATGGAGATATGAATATACGGTGTTTAAACTGCTGCTGAACTGTGAAGTTCTCGGAACGGAGATCAACTCATACTGATCGCCGGTAATGGCAAAGACAAGAATATTCTTATCCATCACCACATATTCAACCAGTGCTTCTCCCCGGCTGAGTCTTTTCTGTATGGTTTTCACATCGAAGACGCCATCGTCATACTTAAGCTGATAGTATTGCGGGAAGCGTTTCTCAAACACTGAAACAAGCTGGTATTGCTGATTTTTTAGCTGAAAGGCCTTTGTTTCCAGTTCTTTGATTACCTCGCTGTTAGGGCTCTTTTTTTGTTTTTCTGCCAGTATCAGCCCCTGATAACTTTCTATGGTCTGGTTCAGGTTTTCTTCGAGATTGATCAGGGAATCGGGGACCCCGCCGTAGCTGACGGCTTTTTTCTCTTTCAGTGACGAAAGCAGGATAGCGGACCGGCCCTTTTCTGCGATCTCGAAGGCCTTCATTTTATATTCGGGGTCCCCTGTTCTTTTATACAGGTTGTATGCCGTATTGATGGCTCCCAGGTAGGTGTTCTTCTGGTCACCCGAAACCATCAGCTTGCTGTTGAATTCAGGGAATGAGGTTCTCAGCTTATTGATCAATTTTATAGCCAGCTCGTAGGTGGCCAGTTCGTTACGAAGCAGTTTGAGGTCCCATCCCCTGAACCTGGCCAGGGTATCGAGCGCGTTGGCTTTCAGCTTCAGGGCTTTCAGCAGTTCGGGCCCGTAATAGTTTTCGGAAAGCGAGGGTAGCGACTCAATATTCTGGTTTTCAAACCTTTCGGTAGCGCAGATGAGGGCTTTTTGTAAATTTTCCAGGGCCAGCTGCGGCTTGTTTTCATCCAGGTAAAACGAACCCAGCCAGGTATAGCATTTGGCCGTTTCAGGGTAACGGTTGCCGAAAAGCTTCCAGTTTATCGCCAGGGCCTTTTTTATCAGGTCAAATCCTTCTGTTCTTCGCTTGGTGAGGAACAAAAAGACCCCGTAACTCTGATAATCCCAGGCCAGCGGCGCATTGTTCTCTCCTTGTGTGGCTATACGGTTATTTATGGACAGGTTGTAATACTCTTCCGCTTTCTTATAATCTTTCAGGTAATAATAACAACTGGCTATCCCATTATAATTGGAGCTTATCATATCAGAACCGGGATCACAGTAAAGGTTACTTTTCTTATAGTACTCCAATGCTTTTGTATGTTGGTCTTTTCTGTAATAAATTATGGCAAGATTGAGAAATATACCTGAAAGATAGCTGCGATAAGTATTATAATTATTTCCAATAACCTTTAAAGCGGTATTAAAATAATTTTCCGCTCTGTTTAAATCACCCCTAGTGAAATAAATATACCCTTTTTTAATAAAGGTTAAAACTTTCCAAAAACTGCAATATTTAAATTTAGAATACTGTAATATGGACTCTATTTTTGAAAGTATGGAGAAGCATGAATCCAATCTGCTAATAGTTTCATTTATTATTACTTTTTGCATTAATGAATTTACCCATAACGATGAGTCCTTTTCATTTTTTTGATCGATAATTGAAATACATTGGTCAAGATATGAAACAGTTTTAGCCATATTACTTACACTTCTATACAGAGTCGCCAGATTATAGTAAATCCGTGCAAGCTCAATATCTTTTTTATGGGGAGATAAAAGTTTACATAGGGCAGCCTTTTCATAATTCTGAATAGCTTCATTATAATTCCCTTCCATAGTTTGTATTGATCCTAACTGTCGATAGAAAGGGATCAATAATGTGTCAACCGGGGTTTTTGTTTGCATCGCTAATAAAAATGCCTTATTAGCAAGTTGTTTTGCTAATTGAAGGTTCCCCTTTTGTTTCGCTACTAATGCATTGACCCTGAGATATTCTGCATTTACATAATGGATGGTATCTATTTTAGGGTCCAACCGTGAATGGGCAAGGTGCAGAATACTGTCGGCTTTGTCTACCGCGCCATCCACCAGGCTGCATTCCGCCAGGTATATATAACACCTGTATGCAGTGTCCCAGTTTTCTATTTTTTCGTATAAGGGAATGGCTTTTTCGAAGGCAAAATAAGCGCTGTCGAAACGGCTGATGGCCAGGTAATGTTTTGCCTGCCAAAAATAATTATATGCCGTAAGGACCTCTTTATTCGTCTCCTTTTTGGAAGGCTGACCTTCTTGGGTTGGGGAAAAGAAGGAATGCTGGCCAAAAATCATTAAAATTTTCAGAAACCACCAAAAGATAAGGTACATATAATCAGTGAGATAGAAATATTTTTAAAAAAAACTGAAAAAAAATTAAAAAAAAGTTTCATCCGGACCGGGATATTTTCGCTTTTGTGCTATTAACTATTGAAACATTTCCAACAATAATCCGAAAGAATAAAAATATAAAAAAATACAATCCATGAGAAAGAGTATTCAAACATCAGGACTTTTAGACAAATTGGTTTTCACCCGGCTGAAAAACTCCCAATTATCAATGATAAAAGGTGGAAGCGACGGACCACCGACTCCAACACCAACTATTGGACCAACTACTACCTCTGGCGTACCTAGCCCAGAACCAGAATCCCCCAAGTGAGCCCTTCACTGCCCCGTGCCCCCCACACGGGGTTTTTTTTATCATCCTGGAAAAGCCATTGCAATAGAAACAACTGATTATCAATAGAATATAAAATTTTTACTAAATTATAGCTTAATTAACAGGAAAATATAAAATTTTTTTTTCATCCACCCCGGATATTTTACGATTTGTGCAATTAATAGTATAGAGAGATCAAAATGACCGCCTTGTGATTACCACGGTTAACAAACGAATTGCCTTATGCCTTTTTTAACCCTTAAGGAGTTGGTTGTGAGGCCTTTTCAGGAGGCTCCGGCAGCTAACCATAACCTGAGGCGCTCACATGACAGGAACAGTGAGGAGAGGCGGGTATTTCTGTTTTACAAGGCCGGCGACAAGGACCGTATCCTGTCTATGGTGAACATTATCAAATCGTTACGCCTGAATATTTTTATCGATTATATCGAATCTGGCGTACTTGAATCTTCAGGGCCGGAGGTGATCGCAAAAATCCGGACCAGGCTGTACCAGTCGGAAAAAGCGATCCTGCTGGCAACACCCCAGCCTATCGATCTGAACGGGATACCGCTCGATTTCGGGTTGAACGGGAAGTTCCAGTTTACGCGTAAGGTGGCTATTTTTCCCATTACCGAGAACCCCGACCGCTGGAATGAGCGTGACATGTTCAGGATATACGGGTATGTTCAGAAAAAATACTCTTTCTTTAACTTTCCGGACGACTGGATCGTCGTTTTTCCCGAGGGTGACAGGATGACCCTGAAAGAGTGGCTTACTTCCTAGCGTTAGGCTGACTAAAATCCCTGAACCTTTTTCGGAAGTTTTCGTTTCACTATCATTGTCCGCATACATACACGGACTGTTTATCTATTATACCAAACAAGGATCTGGACTGATATGGGTTTTCCGGTGTACCTTCAGATGGATGCCAAGGATTGCGGGCCAAGCTGTTTACGGATGATTGCCAGGCATTATGGCAAAAGCTACAGCCTTCAGACCCTCAGGGAAAAGTCGTATATCACCAGGGAAGGGGTATCGTTGCTGGGGATCAGCGATGCTGCGGAGTCGATAGGGTTCCGGTCGATGGGGGTTCAGTTGTCGTTCAAACAACTTATTGAGGATGTTCCCCTGCCTTGCATCGTTCACTGGAAGCACCGGCATTTTGTGGTTGTGCACGGCATCTCAAAAAAGAGAAAAAAGGTAATGGTAGCCGACCCTGGGCATGGGTTACTGGAATATTCGTTTGAGGAATTTCTCCAGGCATGGACAGGCAATACCAATGCCCTGGCTGCCAGGGGAGTAGCCTTGTTGCTTGAACCGACCCCTGACTTTTATTCAAAAGAGGAGGAGAAAATATCCCGGGTTGGATTTGGTTATCTTCTGAGGTATATCAAGCCGCAGAAACAGCTCATCTTTCAACTGATACTGGGGCTGGTCCTGGCGAGCCTGCTTCAGCTCATTTTTCCTTTTCTCACTCAGGCTATTGTTGATAAAGGTATTGTGTTTCAGGATATTGACTTCATTTACCTGATATTGATAGCACAATTGGTGCTGATGGCCAGCCGGACCTCGGTCGATTTTATCAGAAACTGGATATTGCTTCATTTGAGCGCCCGCATTAATATTTCGCTTATTTCCGATTTTCTGATCAAGCTGATGAAATTGCCCATCGGATTTTTCGACACCCGGCTGATCGGAGATATTATGCAGCGTATTGGTGATCACGGCAGGATACAGAACTTCCTGACCGGGCCTTCGCTGGCCATCATTTATGGGGCGATCAACCTGGTGGTTTTCGGGTTTGTGCTGTCTTTGTACCAGGGTTCTATACTGTTGGTTTTCATTCTTGGCAGCCTGGTTTATTTTTTCTGGATCTATCTTTTCCTGAAGAAGAGAAGGTCGCTGGATTTTCGGAAATTTGAGCAAATGGCTGATAATCAAAATAATCTGTATCAGATTATCACAGGTATGCAGGAAATTAAGCTGAACAATTGTGAGAAACAGAAAAGGTGGAAATGGGAGACCATTCAGGCAAAGCTGTTCAGGGTAAACGCAAAAAGTCTGGCACTCAGCCAGTATCAGCAACTTGGTGGTTTATTCTTTAATGAGACAAAGAACATACTGATCACTTTTCTGGCTGCATCGGCCGTGTTGAAGGGGGAAATGACGCTGGGTATGATGGTTGCCGTACAATATATCATCGGGCAGCTGAATGGTCCGATCGACCAGATGGTCGGGTTTATACAGTCGGCCCAGGACGCCAGGATAAGCCTGGAGAGGCTGGGAGAGATTCATGGAAGAGATGACGAGGAATCCGGATCGGGGGCACAGGTACATCTTTTACCTGAACACCTCGATATTCAGATCAGCGGGTTATCATTCCAGTATGAGGGCCCGCATTCGCCATTTGCCCTGAAGGATATCAATTTGAAGATACCGCAGGGTAAGGTAACCGCCATTGTCGGCAGCAGCGGAAGCGGAAAGACTACGCTGGTAAAGCTTTTACTTGGTTTCTTCCCTGTGCTGGAAGGAGAGATCAGGGTAGGGGAGATCCGGCTGGAGAATATCAACCAGCGGGTCTGGAGAAATCTGTGCGGGGCGGTGATGCAGGAAGGTTTTATCTTCTCCGATACCATAACCGAGAATGTAGCAACAGGGGCGGAAGAAGTTGACCGCCAACGGTTGTACAGGGCGGTGAAGATGGCTAATATCCAGGATTTTGTGGAGAATTTACCCCTGGGGTATAACACCCTGATCGGGCAGGAAGGAAGTGGCTTAAGCCAGGGACAGAAGCAACGGATATTGATTGCCCGGGCAATATACAAAGACCCGTCTTTTCTTTTCTTCGACGAGGCGACCAACGCACTGGATGCGGAGAATGAACTGGTCATCATGCAAAACCTGAACGAGGTCTTTCATGGGAAAACGGTAGTGATAGTGGCACACAGGCTGAGTACGGTAAAAAACGCCGATCAGATCATTGTGCTGGATAAAGGGGCGTTGGTGGAGCAGGGTAACCATGAGTCGCTGGTGAAAAGGCAGGGCAAGTATTACCAACTGGTTAAAAATCAACTGGAACTGGGATCATAAACAGAATTAGTCCGGAATATCAAGATGGCAGAAAACCATGACATATGGGAACGCGGCAAGGAGGTGGAAGAGCTGCTGGGCAGGCAGCCTGCCTGGATCACCCGCTGGGGAATAGCCTTGTTTGCCCTGTTTCTGACCCTTCTCATCACTGGTTGCTGGATCATCCGTTACCCGGACATACTGGTATCGCCCGTTATGGTCACCTCCGAGAATCCGCCTGCCGGCCTGGTTTCAAGGGCTGACGGCAAGATCAGTGCCTTGTATGTTAAAGACCGCCAGCTTGTTAACAGCGGCGATATCCTTCTCCAGATAGAAAACCCGGCCCGGTACGAAGACGTGAAAGTTCTGGAGAATATCCTGAATGGTTTTACCCCTGATTCAAGCAAATTAGCAGCTTTTTCACTTTTTCCGGGAGAAAGGTCATGGATATTGGGAGATATCCAGACTTCTTTCACCGGGTTCAGAAAATCGCTGAATGAGTACTCACAATTCCTGGTGATGAAAGAGTTTGCCAAAAAGGTGAAGGCCATGAAAGAAGAAGAAAAAATGACCAATGCCTATGTTGATCGGCTCAGGATACAAAGCCAGGTGCTGGAGAAAGACCTGAAACTGGGGAATAAGCAGTATTCCAGGGATTCAGCCTTGTTTGCCCAGAAAGTGATCGCCCCGGTCGATTTTGAAAAATCCGAAAGCAGCTATCTGCAGAAAAAGTTTTCGCTGGAAGGTACAAGGGTAACGCTGGCCAATACCAGGATTCAGCTTTCCCAACTTCAGAAAGACATCATCGATCTGTCGCTGCAATACCAGAGAGCGAAGGATGAGCTGATACAGGCGGTGGAAAAGGGGTACCAGGAACTCCGGAACCAGGTGTTGTTGTGGAAACAGACCTACCTTCTGATCAGTCCCGTTTCCGGACAGGTTACTTTCAACCAATACTGGACACTTTACCAGCCGGTTAAGAAAGGGGAGAAAGTACTGACGGTGGTCCCTCCGGGAAAGACCCGCATCATCGGGAAAGTAAGCCTGACCCTGGAAGGGGCGGGAAAAGTAAAGCCGGGTCAGCGGGTGAACATCAAGTTTTCAGGTTATCCTTACCTTGAATATGGCACGGTGAAAGGGTTTGTTATTAATAAATCGCTTACTTCGCAGGATAATCATTATACCATTGAGGTTTCTTTTCCCGAAGGATTAAAGACCAGTTATGGGAAACAACTTGATTATCAACCGGAAATGATGGGGACGGCGGAAATCGTGACGGAAGATGTCCGTCTGCTGGAAAGGATCATCAACCCTATCAGGTATCTGATAAACCGGAACAGGTAAATATTTGGTAATTAAATCTTTATAATTCTTTTCGTCACACAGGCCTCCGGGGTTTCAATTCTTACGATATAGATTCCGGGGCTTAACGATTGAATATCTATCTGTAAACTTTCTCCTTTAGTGATTTCTGTTTTCATCAGTTCACCCCGGGTGTTGTAAATAACTGTTCTGGTGTATTTCATTGCATTACAACCCTCGATCCGGATGATACCGGTGGTTGGATTAGGAAGGATACGGATATGATTTTCCGTTTTGATTTCAGGACTATTCATAATCCATCCATAGGGATGTAAAACTCCATAAGTGACTGAATCAATGATACATCCTTGTAACTGAAGGGTTGTTGTATGATATCCGAGACTACCGAAAACATATTCGTATTCGTAGCTGTAAATGAGTCCCCGCGATTCTCCATATCTCATGGTGAGGGTATGAGGATTTCCGGTTACCCGGGCTGAGTCTCCATAAATAGATTCCAAAGTACGTGAATCGAATTTCTTAACATTTGTATTAAACGTTGAGTCGCAGGAGAAATCCAGCACCTGATAATGAAAGACAGAAGAAGTAAAGAGTTGGTTATTATAATAATTCAGAAAATCCGTATTGGATTCCAGGTAGGTGATGGTATCGTTATTTTGAGTGTTGGAAGTGGTATCGGTATGGTTTCCATAGCTATCGTAATACCAGGCAGTATCGCTTTCAATATGATCTACCAGATAAGAGATGAAACCGGGACCTGTGGTTTTCGACAGGATCTTGTCCTGGTACCATTTACTGTGATAGGAATGAGAATGATAAGATTCTCCGATTAACAGGTAATGATATTCAAAAACGTCGTTCACGTTGAATGAAACGAATTCATTAAACCCGGGGATCTGTTGACCCCAGTTCAGTTCTTTAATTCCCGTCAATTTGCAGGAAAGTGAATCACCGGGGATTTGAAAGAGGATGATCCCATGTTCTTTTGATAGTAAAATAGTATCATTTGAGCTCAGCAAAATGCACTTAACACTATCGGCTATTCCGGCTAAAGTATCGATATAAACATCAGTAATTGTTGCACTTATACCTGAAACAGGATCGAATACCCACGGTGAATCAACCGGTAGGAATGGTTTAATAATGTATATGCCCGGGTCAATAAAGCAGAAAGAATCCGGCAGGTTCAGGAGGCAGGATTTTTTCAGAAATTGAGGGCAGTTAATATGTGTATAGGAATCGTAGGGGGCAGGCCAGGGTTGAACTATTCTGTTGAGGTAGCAGGTTTGGGTGTTTCCTGTATTATGAACTGAGTCAGTTTGGATGGCTACCAGGTCGGAGAACTGTCCTCCTTTGGAATAGGTGTAATGATAAGCCGGGTTAACCGGGGTCCAGTTTTGTGACTGGCCTGATAAGCAGGATATTATGACCGATAAAATCAGCAGGGTAGTCTTGATCGTCTTCATCACATATATTTTTTTCGATAAAACAAATATAGTGATAAAAACCGCAGATAGAAAGTCATTTTTTTTACAGGATTATTCAAAACCATTCAGAAACGGATTATGGGCTTTTTCGTGTTTCACCGTAGTTTCATGTCCATGTCCGGGGTAAAGCCAGGTTTCATCATCCAGCGTTAAAATATGATCCCGGATACTCCGGATAAGGGTTTGATAATTTCCTGTCGGAAGGTCGGTTCTGCCGATGCTTTCGAAGAAAATAGCATCACCTGTCAGGGCAAACAGCTGTTCCTGGCTATGGAAACACAGGCTGCCATCGGCATGACCGGGGGTATACAACACCCGCATAGAGGACTTTCCGAAACTGATCAGGTCTCCATGATCAAGGAAGCGTTCAGGCAGGATCATATCAGGTATTTTCAGACCATAGATGCCGCCGTACTGACCGGCATTTTTAAGAAAGGGAAGTCCGGCCCGGTGAATGACCGGTTTCAGCCCGAACTTTTGGCATACAAAATTGTTCCCAAGTATGTGGTCGATATGAGTGTGGGTATTTACTAAAAGGACTGGTTTAAGTTTATTATCGTTTAGAAAGTGAACAAGTTCCAAATCCTCTCTGGGATCAAAACAACCCGGATCGACCACGACCGCCTCTCCGGTTTCATCATAAAGGACAAAGGTATTCACCTGGAAGGGGCTGAAGACAAAGAGTTTAAGCTGAATCATGGTGGTCATACTAAAATAGGAGGTTCAAAGTTAATAATATGGATGATGCTCAATTCTGCCGGTAAGAAAAATTAGTCTTACCTTCGTATCAGTAAAAAAGAACATGTTATTTTATACAAAGGGATCAACATTTATTCACTCACTGATCATCGGGTTATTCCTTGTAATTGGCCCGTTTTCAGTGAGATCGCAGTTTTACAACGGTTCACAGATGACCTTTGGGAAGAATCGTGTACAGTACAATGATTTTCAGTGGACCTTTTACCAGTTCGACCGTTTTGACACCTATTTGTATTTAAACGGGAAAGAACTGGCCCTTTTCACCGCCCAGTACGCCCAGGAACAGCTGCAGGAGGTAGAGAAGCGGCTGGAGACCAACCTGGACGATAAGATACAGTTTATCATCTTCAACAGTCTTTCCGATATGAAACAGAGCAACCTGGGGTTGTTTAACGAATCGGAAACATACAATACCGGAGGTATCACGAGAATTCTTGATCAGAAGGTCATCCTCTATTTCGACGGTGACCACAATCATTTCAAGCGGCAGATCCGGGAAGGGATAACCCAGGTTGTTCTCAACCAGATGTTATATGGAACCAGTTTAACCTCCCAGGTAAAGAACTCAACCCTGCTTTTTTTGCCTGACTGGTATTTGAACGGACTACTATCGTACCTGACTGTGGACTGGAATACGGATATTGACAACCGGGTAAGGGATGGGATATTGAGTGGCAGGTATCAGAAATTCAATCGGTTAACAGGGCAGGATGCTGCTTTTGCCGGTCATTCCATCTGGAAATTCGTAGCCGATAAATACGGGCCCAACGTTGTCACCAATATTATTTATATGGCCAAGATCAGCAAGAACGTGGAAAGCGGGTTCATGTTCGTGCTGGGTGTTTCCTTCAAGACAATCACCCGTGAATGGATCAATTTTTATAAAGACAAATATGACCTGGTTGCAGCCAGGGACAGCCTTCCTGAAAATTCTTCCCGTTTGCTCAGACCGAAACCCGATATTGTGTACAATCGTCTGAAAATCAGCTCTGATGGCAAAAGTACAGCCTATTCGACCAACGAGGCCGGTCAATACAGGGTATATGTGAAAAATCTTGAGACCGGAAAAAGAAAGCGGATCCTCAAACGAGGTTATTGCCTTGATGAAGAGACAGATTATTCATATCCCCTGCTGGCCTGGCATCCCAGCGGAAAGCTGCTGACCATCATTACCGAGGAAAAGGGGAAGACGAATCTTTATTTTTATACCCTTTCGACCGGGAAATTTGATAAGCGGTTTCTTTTCAATTTTGATAAGATCATTGATTTCTCTTACTCGCCGGACGGGAAAAACCTGGTCATGTCGGCCGTTATTAAGGGTCAATCAGATATTTTCGTATTCAACATAGCATCAAGCACTTACGAACAAATCACCAATGACCTGTACGACGACATGGAACCCCGGTTCATTGATCATGGCAAAAAGATCATATTTTGTTCAAACCGGCCAAACGATTCGCTGAGACCTCACAACAATACAGGTTTCTATTCTCCTATGTCCGACCGGCATGATATTTTCGTATTTGATTATGCCGGGAAGAAAAGGCTGTTGCGCCGGATAACCGACAGTCCGCTGTCGGACGAACGTCAGCCCATGGAATACGATAAAGGCCATATTACTTATCTTTCCGATGAAAACGGTGTGTTCAACCGGTATATCGCCAGGTTCGACAGTGCGATCTCTTTTGTAGATACGGCCACCCATTACCGGTATTTCACCACCAGCTTCCCGGTGACCAACTATGCCCGGAATATCATAGAACAGGATGTCAATTTCCAGGCGGGCAAATATGGGGAAGTCGTTTTTTATAAAAACAGGTACCAGCTTTTCGTGGGAGAGACCAGGCCGGTAACCGAAGGTAATTACCTGAAATTAAGCAATACGGCTTATATGGCCAATATTCTTCAGGATGAAAAGCGACAGCAAAGCGACAGTTTGATCCTGCTTAAGAAAAATTACCAGAGCCGGAAAAAGAGGTTCGTGAATGTGAAGGAAAATGAATTGGACAACCCGGTAGACAGTACCCGGAAGGTATCGGGGAATAAGATCGACATTAATAATTATGTGTTTGAAAAACAGGCATTTATAAGGATTGCTATACGGGATTCCCTGAATAACAAACCAGTCATTTCCACTATTGAAAATAAGTCAGGTGTACCGGCTTTTATTGTCCCCAAACGGCAGAACTATGTTGTTGAGTATACCATGAACCAGATCACGAGCCAGGCTGATTTTGCCTATCTCAATTCGACTTACCAGCCATTTACAGGGGGTACTTCGCCTATTTTCCTTAACCCTGGTTTCAACGTACTTCTCAAGGTCGGGTTGTCGGATCTGATGGAAAACTACAGGATCACTGGAGGGGTTCGATTGTCGCTCAACCTGGCCAACAATGAATATCTGTTAAGTTTTACCAATCTGAAAAACAGGCTGGACAAGGAGATCACTTTTCACCGGCAGGTGGTTGAAAACACCGAAGAAAGTCCGACCTACAATATTATCCGGACCACCTCTCATGAATTGTTTTACATGCTCGCCTGGCCATTCAGTGAAGTGCTGACACTGAGGGGGATAGGGAGTGTCCGTAACGACAGGTCGGTATACCTTTCCATTGATGAGCAGAGTCTGAGGCAGCCTAATACTTCAAAGAACTGGGCGAGTCTGAAAGGGGAACTGGTATACGATGCCACCCGTAACCTGGGACTTAACCTGATGTTTGGGACCCGGTACAAATTTTTTGCTGAGTATTACCAGCAGGTGACTGAGCAAACAAAGAGCCTGTATGTATTGGGGTTTGACATTCGCAATTACCAGCGTATCCACCGGACCCTGATATGGGCCAACCGTTTTGCCACCAGTACTTCTTTCGGGAATAACCGTCTCATCTATTATATGGGAGGTGTGGATAACTGGTTCAATCCCAGGTTTAACCAGGATGTACCCGTTTCGACTAACCAGGACTATGCTTATCAGACCCTGGCCACCAATATGCGCGGGTTTACCCAGAATATCAGGAATGGCAGCAGTTTTGCCGTATTGAACAGTGAATTCCGCTTACCGGTTTTCAGGTATTTTGCAAACCGGCCCATCAAATCCGATTTCATCAATAATTTTCAGATTATTGCCTTTGGTGACATCGGTACGGCATGGAACGGACCCAGTCCATATTCCAAAGAAAACTCACTATATACAAGAGTTGTTCAGCAGGGGCCGATCACGGTAACCATTGATAACCAGGTAGAACCTATTGTAGGAGGATATGGTTTTGGGCTTAGGACGCGTTTTCTGGGTTATTTTTTACGGGCCGACTGGGCATGGGGTGTTGAAGATATGAAAGTGGGAAAAGGCTTATTCTATTTATCCCTCAGCCTTGATTTTTAACCAGTTATCTTTATTAATTTTAGAACAAATGCATATGAGCACGACGGCGATTCTTATTCTTATCGTGATTGGCCTGGCAGCAGGCTTTTTTGGCGGAATGGTAGGTTTGGGAGGCGGGGTCATCATGATCCCTGCCATGGTCTATTTTCTGGGCATGACACAACAGGCAGCCCAGGGTACCAGCCTGGCCGTCATGCTCCCTCCCGTCGGAATGCTGGCCGTTTTGAACTATTATAAGGCCGGACAGATGAATATTAAATATGCACTTATTATTGCCGCTGCTTTTCTGATAGGCGGTTATTTCGGGTCAAAGCTGGCATTGAACATTCCGGTGACCACTATGAAAAAGATCTTTGGCATCGCTTTACTGGTCATCGCTTTGCAAATGATCCTGAAACGGTGAGGAAACCATGTGACCATGTGATCTTGATTTGATGATTTGGAGATTTGGAGATTTGATGATGAGATGAGTATGGATGAGCGAATAATAAAATTCATTAATAAACACCATTTGTTTACGCTGGCTACTGTTTTTGAAGGGAAGCCCTGGACGTCGAGTTGTTTTTATGTTTATGAAAGGGAGTTGAATCTTTTTGTTTTCACTAGTGATCCGGAAACCAACCATGGGAAACACATGCTGGAACAGCGTTTTGTTGCCGGGAACATTGCCCTGGAAACCAGGGTGATAGGAAAGATAAAAGGGATACAATTCACAGGGTGTTCCCGCTTGCTGAAGGAGGATGAATTACGGGCCGGGAGATCGGCTTATATGAAAAGGTTTCCCATATCAATAATAATGGACACAATTTTCTGGGGTCTGGAGCCTGAAATGATCAAAATGACTGACAATAAATTGGGTTTTGGTCGGAAGCTCTACTGGCACAAGGATTCCAAAACTCCCTCTAAATCAGGCTGAAAGAGAGTTATTTCATTAGTTATCAGTTTGAAATCAGCGCTTTACAACTCTGCAAATCATTTTTGTTGAAAAGTGGGTTTGGAAGAAGGGTACTGATGGTTGTAATTTGGCTTACTTTAATTTTATTCCGCATTTTTTTTTAACCAACTGAAATTATTATAGTTATACATATTTTTACCCTTATATGAATTCAGACCTTTTCACCGGAACAGACCGGACAAAAGTAAAAAAGGAAGAAACAGATTATTACGAAGGCGTACTTGAAAGAAGAATCAGACCCAATGTACCCGGGGTCAACGAATCACAAGAAGAAGACTGGGAGAAGATTTTGAAGGAAAAGAAAAGCAAAGAGGATGAGAGGCCAAGGATGGTTACTTATCTGTACAATGATGTATTGGAAGCGACGACCGCGTATTTCAGGGGGGATACACTGGCAGCCAATGTCTGGATAAACAAGTACGCGCTTAAGGACAGCCAGGGGCTTATCTACGAGAAGACCCCGGACGATATGCACAGGAGGATAGCCAGGGAGATTGCCAGAGTTGAAGAGAAATATCCAAACCCAATGAGTGAAGAGGAAATATATCTGCTTCTGAAGGACTTCAGGTATATCGTTCCCCAGGGATCCCCGATGGCGGGTATTGGTAACAATATCCAGGTAGGATCGTTGTCGAACTGCTTTGTCATTGGGAATGACGGGGCTTCTGATTCCTACGGAGCGATCATGAAGATAGACCAGGAGCAGGTACAGCTTATGAAGCGGCGAAAAGGAGAGGAGGGGTAGGGCATGACCTGTCACATATCCGTCCGCTGGGAAGCCCGGTGAAAAACAGTGCGCTGACTTCAACCGGGATCGTTCCTTTTATGGAACGCTATTCCAATTCAACCAGGGAGGTAGCCCAGGATGGCAGAAGAGGGGCTTTAATGCTGAGCATCTCTATTAAGCATCCTGACTCTGAGTCTTTTATCGATGCTAAGCTGGAAACCGGCAAGGTAACCGGGGCTAATATATCGGTTAAGATCACCGATGATTTTATGCAAGCCGTGGTCGATGATACCGACTTTGTCCAGAAATTCCCCATCGGTGCCGACCAGCCAAAATATCAAAAGACCATAAAGGCAGGTGAGTTATGGAAAAAGATCGTTCATAATGCATGGAAATCAGCAGAACCGGGGATACTGTTCTGGGATACCATTATGAAGGAATCTGTTCCTGATTGTTATTCAGACCTGGGATTCAGGACTGTTTCCACCAATCCCTGCGGTGAGATCCCTTTATGCCCTTATGATTCCTGCCGTTTACTGGCAATAAATCTGTACAATTATGTTGAAAAGCCATTTACAACCCAGGCCAGTTTCAATGTAGAATTGTTTGTTGACCATGTACAGAAGGCCATGCGAATGATGGATGACATTATTGACCTGGAGGCTGAGAAGATCGATATCATCCTTAAAAAGATCGAAGATGATCCTGAAGGCGAGGAGATAAAGCAGGTTGAAAAGAATATGTGGTTGAATATCAAGAAGAAGACCATGCAGGGACGTCGTACGGGAGTTGGAATTACAGGAGAAGGCGATATGCTGGCAGCGCTGGGGGTTAGGTACGGGACCGACAGGGCAACAGATTTCAGCGTGGAAGTACACAAGACCCTGGCCATTGAGGCTTACCGTTCTTCCGTTACCATGGCCAGGATGAGCCGTTTCGGGCGCAGGAACGTGGCTTTGCTTACTATTGCCCCGACCGGGACAACAAGCCTGATGACCCAGACTACCTCCGGTCTGGAGCCTGTATTTCAGATCAATTACGAGCGCCGCCGTAAGGTAAACCCCAACGATCAGACGGCTACCGTTACTTTTACCGATGAGGTGGGTGATTCCTGGGAAGTTTACCAGGTATTTCATCATAAATTCATTACCTGGCTCGAGGTTAACGGTTATAATCCGGTTGAAGCAGCCAGGATGGACAAGGAGCAATTGAATGAGATCATTGCCAGGTCACCTTATTATAAAGCAACGGCTAACGATATCAATTGGCTGGCCAAAGTGAAGATGCAGGGCGCCGTGCAGAAGTGGGTGGACCATTCCATCAGTGTTACCGTGAACGTTCCCAGGGAGGCTACCCAGGAGCTAATCGGACAGATATACCGGACGGCCTGGGAGAGCGGTTGCAAGGGAATGACCGTATACCGTGACGGATCACGAAGCGGAGTGCTCATATCCAATGATAATAAAGGCAAAGAGGAAACCGTATTCAAGGAAACCAAAGCCCCTAAGCGGCCCTGGATACTGGAGGCGGATGTGATCCGGTTCCAGAACGATTATGAGAAATGGGTAGCCATCATCGGTGTACTGAACGGACGGCCTTATGAAATCTTTACCGGAAAGTCGGAAGGCGTTTTTATCCCTGCCTGGGTAGAGAAGGGATTTGTGATCAAAAACCCGGCGGAAAAAGGACGTTCACGCTATGATTTCCAGTTTGAGGACAAGGAAGGGTATAAGATCACCATGGAAGGGTTATCGCGGACTTTCGACAAAGAATACTGGAATTATGCCAAGCTGATCTCCGGCATCCTCCGTCATGGAATGCCGCTGCCCTTTGTCGTAAATGTGGTAAATACCCTTGATTTAAAGAGCGATAGCATCAATACCTGGAAAAATGGAGTAGCCCGCGCCCTGAAGAAATACATCCCTGACGGAACCAAAGCCAAAGGTAACTATTGCCGTAGTTGCGGCAGCAAAGAGGTTGAATACCAGGAAGGCTGTCTGGTATGCAAAAGTTGCGGCGAATCAAAATGCGGATAATAACGACGAGGCAGGTTTCAGAAATGAAGCTTATGGTAGTCGAAGAAGGTATTATCGCGTAACCATTTGATTTTCTTAGCCGTCACAATAAAAAGGGTAAGATCTTTTTCCTGCAGCCATTGAATGGCTTCATATTTTTCGTTGCAGGCATCGGCAAAGATGACCAGGAATTCGAAGTTGTGATGCAATAGCCATTTATAGGCATTAGGATCACCGTCGATAGCCAGGTCGAGAGCTGCCAGTTCGGGAAAACCATTTTTCAGAAGCCATTTACCGGCTTCCTCACTACCCCGGATAGCACTGGAAAGAGCCGCCAGTTCAGGAAAGCCGTTACGCAACAACCATTGAAGGATGACTTCGTTACCGGTGATCGTTTCACTCCAGGCAATAAGAACTTTTGGAGGATAATGAAGCATTAATCAAAAAATTCAGCGCAAATGCCGATTTTCTCAACCTTAGCGGCAATATGTGCCAGGTCGCTTTCGGTGATCTTTTCCAGTCCAAGTAAAGGCGTCTTGCGCTCAATAGAGTAAAGCATGACCCTTTTGGGGTTAATTTCTTTAACCAGTAAAAGCCAGGCTGCTACCTCTTCTTCGGAGGTGTTGTCGATGATTTTCCCATTAATCTCACCTCTTACAAATAAGGTCTGCAGGGTAACTTTTCCGTTAAAGTGTTTCAGGTTGTCTACAATTTCCCTCAGGCTTACCGGTATCTTTGGCTGGTTGATCAGCTGGAACATCTCTTCTGTTCCGGCATCCAGCTTCTGGATATTGTTATCCAGTTTTTTAAGGGCTTCCATAATGTGGGGTTGCCAGATCATGGAGGCATTTGACAGAACGCTGATCCTGGCTTTCGGGAAGTGTTTGTTTTTCAGTTCGATAGTTCCATCAACAATAGCAGAGAACTCCGGATGTACGGTAGGTTCCCCGTTACCGGCCAGGGTGAGGGAATTGGGGTATATTCCTTCCTTTTTCAGTTCCTCCAACCGTTTATCCAGCAGGTCAAGGATAGCGGCAGCAGGGACAAAATCCGCATTTTCCAGCGGGTTCACCTCGGTCCATCCACATTCACAATATACACAGTTAAATGTACAATATTTGTAATGTGTCGGTAACAGGTTGATTCCGAGGGAAATCCCCAGTCGCCTGCTATGAACCGGGCCAAAAATGGTTTCATGAAAGTGGATACGTGACATTGATTTGGGTTGATCAGACAACAAAGATCAGGAAATATTCCATATCAAGGCTGAAGCTTTTAAATCCTTTCTGAAATTTATTATAATTGAATTTATAAGGTTATGAAGGGAAAGGTTGCTGATTTTAAGACAAGCCGATAGGATAATCAGGCTGGTCGGTCCATTCGAAGTTATATAAACCATCGATAAGCCTTTTTTCCTTTTCTTCAGGGGTCATGCTATCATAGGCATCTTTTTCTTTCTGTATCTTAATCCGTTTTTCTTCTTCCACTGCCCAGATTTCAGCCAGGTAGTGATCTTCTACCCTTTTCTTCAGGAATTCATGTGCAACAGAAGGAAACAGTTCCAGCAGCAGTTGTTCTTTTTCGTTTGATGCCAGCGGTACTCCGCCATATTCCCAGAAGACAGGGTTTTCCTGTCGTTTGTAATACCTGGTATCGTAAGGTGTTTCATGCCTGACTCCGGCAATTTTGTACCTGAATTCCGGATCAACGGGGACAGGAGTTTTACCATAGATACCTTTGACAAGGTTAACAAACTGAATGGATTTAGTGGTATAGAAGGGTACTCCTTTATTTTCGTCGATAACGCAGTTAACGGCCTGTACGCCAACAATTTGTGAAGTCGGAGTAACCAAGGGCGGGCATCCGCAGGCCATACGGACCTGTGGGATCAGTTCCATTGCCCTGGGAAGAAGTTTTTCCAGTTTGAGCTGTTTCAGCTGAGCCAGCATATTGGAATACATTCCTCCGGGGATCTCTGCCATTCTCACTTTGTCATCCGGATCGGGGAAGTTAAAATATCGTTCCAGTTGCTGGCAGACGGTAAGCAGGTCATCGTCTTTATCGGCTTTGGCATAGCCGATGGCCAGGTCGAGCATGCGGTCGATATCGAATGGAAGTTTATCGCGGGTGAGGTCGAATTCTCTCGGGATTTTTTTTGTGGAGTCGAATTCAGCCAGTTCTTCCCTGATGGAAAGCAGTTCTTTATTTGCTTTTACCACTGCAGAAAGTTCAACGCCGGTTTCAATATTCAGTTTATCACAAAAGAGCTGGATTATTTCAAAGGCGGGGGCTGCTGACCCGCCGGCAAAGTTCATCAGGGCAGTATCGAGGATATCCACCCCGTTTACGATCGCCGTCAAAGCGCTGGCAAGGCCAAAACCCGGTGTGCAGTGCGTATGGAAATCGACTGGGATATCAAGCTCTTTTTTCAGCAGATGGATCAGTCGCCCGGTCTTACCGGGAGGAATGAGACCTGCCATGTCCTTGATGGTGATCATGTTAGCGCCCATTTCCTGCAACTGAACAGCCTTTTCAACAAAATACGCTTTTGTGAAGATGCGCGTTTGCAGCAGTTTGGCATGCAGGAGGGCTTTCATTTTGTCTTTAGTCGAGAAATGAGGGTCTACCGTATAGCAGACGGTGGCATCGGCTATTCCCCCGCTGTCTTTCACGTATTTGATGGAAGATTTAATATTATCCACATCATTAAGGGCGTCGAAGATCCTCATGACAGAGATGCCCGACTGGACAGAGTTCCTGTTAAATCCTTCGATAACTTCTTCAGGATAAGGGTTGTATCCGAAGAGGTTCCTGCCACGGGACAGGGCGGTGAGGTTTGAGGTGTCGCCGATCATCTTTTTTATGCTTTCCAGGCGCTCCCATGGGTTTTCATGGAGGTAACGCATCACCGAATCGGGAACCGCTCCTCCCCAGACTTCCATTGCGAAAAAACCGATTTCTTTAAAATGAGGAAGAACCCTTTCCACCTGGGCCTGGTTCATCCTTGTAGCAAAAAGTGACTGCTGACCGTCTCTCAGGGTAACATCCCTGATCAGTAATTTCCTTTTCATGGCAGTAAAAATAGAACAGTGAGTAGGTATAGTATAAACAGATATTCAGGAGAAGGGGTCCTGTAACATTATATTCTCATCCTGTTACAGACTGAAAAAAAAAAAAAAATCAGGTAATTATCAGTTACTTATGGTTAATATATGGAAAAGATTCAGTTCTTTTTGGCTGTTTTTAATTTCCAGGCGGTAAGGATAAGTCCCGGAAGCCATTGAACCGGCATTTACCATTACTTTATGATAACCGGCAGCCTGCCACCCTGTAAGCAGGCTTTTAATCAACTGCCCGGTTGAATTGAAAAGGTTTAAATTAACCCACGCA
The DNA here is from genome assembly GCA_026391855.1 of Bacteroidota bacterium. GTDB lineage: Bacteria > Bacteroidota > Bacteroidia > Bacteroidales > CAIXZF01 > JAKLIX01. The sequence goes on from JAPLDE010000040.1 coordinate 28,715, forward strand.
TCATCAGGAAGATAGAAACTGATCTCTGTATTTTGGTTGAAGGGATTGGGATAATTTTGTCCGAGGAAATAGGTTTCAGGCTGTTCTTCCGATACCAGTTTCGGAGTGTAAAGGACGAAGTCAGGAAGGATCTTCCCATACCTTTCGGCCACCTCACTATTGGCTTCTGCAGTGATCTCAAGGTTCCCGGTAAGTGGCCTGTCGGCAGCCCTTAAACTCAATGACAACAAGGGTTCTCCCTGGTCAACACTGAAAGGTGAAAGGCTGTACCAGCCGATACGAAGCTGGCCGTTAGCTTTGGTGTAGATCATTTCTTCCGTTGCGGCAGGAGTTTTCATCTTTACATCAAGCAATTCAAGATAATCAGACGGATAGGTTAACACCAGGGAAACGGAACCTACAACTACATCTTTATTTACAAGAAAGGGCAAAGTAAACTCCCGGCCGGAACTTATCGTCATGTCCAGCCCATGGGCAATGGTAACCCCGGGGCTGTATTTCCCGGCCGGAACGAACGAACCGTCTACATCCCCGTAACAAAGTGTAAAGAAGCCGGCAATCTGAGGAGCATAACCCAGGTTTACGGTATCGGCCATTTCCACCCAATCACCGGCAGGGAATGATTCAATGGCATGAACAAACCTTCTGGCGATCAACAGGGCATCAACAGCATTGAGATGGCTGATCAGGTTTACATCACCGGCTTTCAGGTAAATGCCTTCCAGGATATTCAACCCGCTGAAGTGAAGCAAGACCCGCAGGGCATCGGTAGCATTGGCGCCACCCCATGGCTTACTGATCTCGGGGTATACGATATATTCGCCTGGTATTACATTGGAAAACAGGTAATTACCACTTGTATTGGTAAGGGTTGAATCAACCCTGTTACCATTCAGATCTTTTAATACCAGTTTAGTATTGGCCATAACCGATTGGTTTTCATTGCTGTACCTCACCAGCCCGGACAAAGAGGAGATGATATTCAGTGTGGCCACCGTTGAGTTGACAAAACAATAGCCATTGCTTACCAGGCATCGGAACATGAAGCCATTCAGATCGCTGGTGGCAGGCATTACGGAAAGGTCGGCTGAATTAATACCGGCATAGGGAGGGTTTTCAGTCAGGGGGAGGTAGTTATCTCCCCCGTCATTACTCATTTCCCACTGATAGTAAGAGGCTCCTGATGCAGTCAGCGAAAAATGGGCATCAGTTCCCTGACCGGCCTGGACCGAAAGTGGTTGAACCGTTACGGTCGGGGGTGGTTTGAGGGTGGTAACCCCTTCGGCATGGTTCTTCATTGGTTCCGTATTCCCGGTATTATCACTGGCAATGGAGAAGAATCCATAGGAAGTACATGGCTTGCCATCGAAACGTATCGCTTCATTCACCCTGCCTTCTCCGTATTTGAGAAAAGGTCCGTTATTCTCGGAAACATACAGGTCTGCTTTTTCCACCCCGGAACCTCCGGTATCATCATTACCGGTAATGGTAATCAGGATAGATGTAGTGTCGTAAGAGGAGGAAAGGGCATTTATATGGCTGACAGGGGCAATGGCATCGGCAGTGTTGGTCCAGGTATTGGTTGGCAGGGGAGGGTTTAAATCGAAAACGATAACAGCAGCCGCTTTGAGGGAATCGCCAGTCTGTGTGGTGGATTTTGGTTTTATGTTGAAAGAAACATTGCCTTCACCCCGGTGTGTCAGGGTGTCATTAATGGGAAGCATACCCGTCAGGGGGTCTTCCGGCGGAAGCCCGGTAGCTGGATCAATAGCCTGGAAGATCCAGAAAACCGTATTATTTCCGAGATTGATACCAGCGGTGACGTCAACAAACACCCCGAGAGAATCCCGGGCATCAAGCCTGACGGAATAGTTGGAAGTATTGGGAGGAACAGTAAATACCAGATTCCCGAACCCGAAATCGCCCAATTTGATTCCTGACAGGCCCATATGGGGGTCAATTTGGTAGGTTACCACTACTTTTTGGGCCGGAGCGGTTGCGAAATCGGGGTCATTTTCGAAGTTAATAATGTAATTCAATGATTTTGAAGAGCTTATAAATTTTTGTTCCCCATAACCATCGGGTCCGAGAATTTCATTGGGATCGCGGGAACAGCGGATAGGCACATAGGTTACCATGACCGAATTTTTACCACTGCAACTATTAACATCCTTTGCGGTAAAGGTATATTTTCCGGAGCCTGAGACCATCATTGAGGGCCCCGGGGACCAGGTATAAGGAGGTTCGCCGCCGGAGGCAGACGCAGAAAGGTTGATCGTTGGAGGGCCATCCTGTACACAAAAAGGAACAGAACCTCCTCCGTTCACCGAAACACTGATCTTTCCCGAACCTTTTATGGTGGTGGATTTTTGCCCTTTGCACCCTTTTGAATCTTTAACTGTTACGGTATACGTTCCTGGTGCCAGGTTGCTGATGGAGGCTCCGGTGCTACCGTTCGACCAGGTAAAAGTATAGGGAGGAACACCATGGTTTACCGAGGCAGCGGCACTTCCATCGTTTTTGCCGCAATGGGCGTCCTGCTTGGTAATGGTTATCTGGGCCCGGACATGGATTGAAATTAAGATTATCAATCCCCCTAATAACATAGGTAACGATCTCTTAATCTGTTGATTATAATTGTTAAACCGGTTCATGGTTTTCATTTTATTAATAATTATTCACAAACATCACCTGTTCCGTCACAATCTGAATCAGCCTGGTCCGGGTTGTAAACACCGGGGCAGTTATCATAAATGTTAGGTATCCCATCTCCGTCTTTATCCATATCACACACATCTCCCACCCCGTCCTGGTCCATATCAGCCTGGTCGGGATTATACACCTGGGGGCAGTTATCACAGGCATCACCGGTCATATCTCCATCATAATCAGCCTGGGTAGGATTGTATGAAAAGGGGCAATTGTCGTTGACATTCAGAATGCCATCTCCGTCGATATCATCATCAATATCATTATTATAACCATCCCCATCCATATCAGGATCACAGACATCTCCCAATTTATCCCCGTCCAGGTCGTATTGGTAAGGGTTAAAGACGGTCGGGCAATTATCGCAGGAATCCCCCACATTATCATGATCGGCATCCTCCTGCATCGGGTTAATGGTAAACGGACAGTTGTCGCAGGCATCACCCACCCCGTCATTCTCATAGTCTTCCTGGTCAGGGTTGGGTTTATCGGGGCAATTGTCGCAGGCATTCCCGATACCGTCCTGGTCATTGTCTTCCTGACCCGGATTGGAGATACAGGGACAATTATCGGCCGTATTGATCACTCCGTCCTGGTCGAGGTCATTGGATGCGATAAGGAGAGAAGCCGGGTGATTTCTAAGGAAAATGGCAATGTTCCCGTTCCTTTGAAGACTATCCTGGATAAAGGCGCAATACCAGGTATTCCCGTTTTTTCTGAAGAAGAAAGGATAAGGGACAGAATCCCAGGTACCGTTTGATTTTACTTCAGAAAGAACAAGAAATCCTCCTTGCGTCGAAAGGCCTATTTTTATACGGAAAGCATTGACTGTAGCTGCAAAACCGAGTAGTTGTGTCTGAAATGAAGCTGTATTCAGAATAGCCTGTATCTCAGGAAGATCTGCCGGGTGGTATTGCTGCAGGATCTGATTAATGTCACCGGTTTTGTAAGCTTTCAGTAAGCGGCAAAAGGCAGCATAGGGTGTATTGATACCGGTGGCATTTTGTCCGCCGGTTTGGTCATCCACCAGCCAGTTATCATTGATACCCGGGATTGAACCTTCCATTTCATAAAATATCAGCGAATCACAGATCTCATGCGGAGGATCGGTGATCATGCTGCTACCCAGATTTTTCGGTATAGTAATATAATATGGTAAGAGGTTAAAGTTGGGGAAAGTGTCCCTTCGAAAAAGTGAACCGGGAGCGCTCCATCCCTGTAATCCAATGAAAGACACCATAATAACAGGGAGGAGCTTATTGAAGATGCCGGTAAGCGTATGCTTTTTCATATCGTTTATCTTGAAATTCGATTTTAATAAAAGTATCTTTTAGTAATGATGGGGACCTGGTAGTGGTACTTTCCCCCCGACAGGATGATGACATCCACATAGGCATCCAGTCCCGCCCCGAATTTTCCCTGGATGATGGTTGAATTGGAAGGCACGCAGAATTGAATAGTGGGAGTGGAAACATAAGGGACAAAAGTGGCTGAAACATCGCCTAACAGCCCTCCGATCAGTGTCCCGCTCAAACCCCCGAAAATATTGATGTCGGCAGTGGCACCAAAACAGAACTGGCCGTTGTCGCAGGTGCTTTTATAGTCACCGGTCACATACAGGCTGGTGCTGAACCCAAACCTCACGTTCAATGAGGCAACATAAGGGATACCGGCAAAAGGAGCATCGCAGGTCACGGCGAAGTTAGGTTTATAGGTCAGGGCCACCCGAAGCTGGTCTGTTACACAATCAGCCGATGGGCAACACATTTTGCCAAGGTTATAGGAAGCTTCCAACGCTTGTGAAAAACCGGGTTGGCAAAGGAAACCCGGGACTTCGCTGAATTTACTGAGTTTCTCAATGAGAGCATCAATTTTTTTGATCAGGGCTGTTCCGCCAAAGGCACCGATGTCCGGAATTCCGACCAGTTGCTGAGTGGCATATTCTCCATTAACGACATGAACATTGACATTTACCGAAAGAGGGTTGTCCCAGTTCATACAGTTCAGTTTGGCAATAATGGTGACCCAGGCATCATGGTTATTCACATAGGGGGCAGTCGGCGGGTCAAAGATCACCTGCTTTTCCATTCCCGGTGGATCGGTAACGATGTTGAACTGTTCGGGGAGGAACTTATCACCCACGCTCCAGCAGCATTGGTTGGCAGTAACATTCAGGCTGTTGACCTGGTCGACAAAAACCGTCATTTCATCATACACCTCATAGGCAAAATTATCGCCCACCACATGGAGTGTATATATTTGATTATCAGGAGGAGATGCATTTGGGTTGGCTGTATTCGGGTTATCCAGGCCGGTTGCCGGGGTCCAGTAGTAACACCAGGATGAGTTTGTACTGGCAGGGCCAATTCGAACCGGGATCGTTTCAAACACACTGTTGGGGTTTTTACAGGTATGTTTATCAGGACCGGCCAGCCCTTCGATATGGGTCTGACCCATGGCCTGAGGGCAGGTTAGCAGTAAAAGTCCGGCTGTTGCCACCGAAGCCTGTCGTATATATTTTATAAACTTCATATCAGCAAGGTGTTAGGATCGATCAATAATTAGGCAGTTTCATCATAATGGCCAGGCCTGAAGAAGCCCTGGCATATACCGTTATTGTCCCGCTCATACCCGGGCGAAGGATATCCGGCGGACCTCCGGGTTCTCTGAAAGGGATCACCAGGGAGGTCAGGTTCTGGTTAAGCCCGGTAACGGTAAAGGAGAGGGGTGCATTGGCTACACTGGTGAGCTCACCGTTGGGTGCCACCAGGTCTGTATTCCCGTTGTTGGTAAATTCAATAACGATAGTAGCTATGCCCAGGGGTCTCACACTGGAAGGCTGGTAAACCACAACCTGAAGGTCGGGAATACCACCGTCAACAATACTAAAACCGTTTTCAAGGACAGCATACCCCTGGCAGAATTTGCCCGCCATAACCTGGTATGTTCCCGTATCGGCACCGCTAAGGTCAAATGAGGCATAAACCCTGGAGGCATCGATAAACAAGAGATTTGTTCCCTTAATCTTTGTTTCACCCCTGATCAGGAAGACTTCCATAGCGGGTACAAACTTCGACCCGGTAATCTTCAGTGTGACACTACCAGTATTACCTCCCTGGGCGGCATCGACGGATAAAACCTGGAAGTTCAGTATACGGGCCTTAAGCCTGATATTCTGGATGGTTCCGCCAGTCGTGCTTCCATAGGCCATCAGGTAGTATGTTCCTGCCTGAAGGGAAGGAAGGATCACTTCCTGGTTACCGGAATTAGGGAAGGAATAGGCATAGTCATAGGAGGTCCTGGAGGGAAGATCGGAGAAACGCAGGTAGAGCTCATTTGAACCGAAAATTGAATCCCCTGCCAGGTTGACAAGCATGGTTTCACCGGCAAGCCCCAAAGGTATTTCAATGCGGTAATACAAGGGGGAGTAATTTGTTAATGCATGCACTATCCAGGTATTGAGCGGGAGTTCGGGAACGGTGACCTGCAGGGTTTGGACAGCATAGGAGGTGTTGTTGTTGTCGTTTCCTTCATAAATGTTATTCAGGACATCCGTTCTTACAATAATATACCACTGACCGGGGGCTACTCCGGTAAGCGTGGCGGAAACCGACCTGTTGACATTAGCCTGGGGCCCCAGTGAAATATAACCGTTCAGGGATCCAAAATAAATGTCATTAATATCCCAGGCCGTATCCCGGGAAAAATATACCATATCCTTCATCGTACCGACTGCCGGATTTGTCCCCTGGTTCATGATGGTCCAGGTGAGGGACAGATTTTCTCCGGCAACGGCCGCACCGGGTGGAATGATCTGAGAAACAACAAGATCGCAGGGCGGAGGTTGCTGGATCAATAGAGTCTGACTGGCCAGGTTATTATTCTCATTGGTCCCTTCATAAATGATATCGGTGGCATCAGTCACCACAAGAACGATATAATTACCGGCAGCCCATATGGGAAGAAACACTTCCCGGGTTACGGTATATTCGGAGTCAACCGGCAGGGTTGCCGGGTGAACAATGGTAGCCAGTAAGGCATCTCCCTGGTTATCAGCGATGAAGTCGGTCGAAAGGAAGATTTTATCAACCCAGTTATAGTCCGGGGTGATTCCCACGCCCTGGTTTTTGATCTTCCAGGTCAGGGTTATAGGCTGGCCGGTGGTTCCATATTCAGGACAGCTGAAATTGGCAAAAACAAGGTCAGGAGGAGGTGTCAGGTTAATATGGAGAATTTTAAGCTGACCCCCTGGCCCTTTAAAAAAGAGAAAATTGTTGGCAATGTTGGGGTCCAGGTTGTAATTGTAGACGTCAATCCTTACATACAAGTGAAAATCTCCCTGCATTCCATTGGGTATTAAGGTGTTGCTGCCGGAAGAGTATAGTTGACCGGGAGGTACAGACCCGTTGTGAAAAACACGGCCTAGATAGATATCTGAAGCGGGATTGGGGATGGTATCCGTGGTAAGATACAGAGCATCATACCAGCCATAGGAGTAGGTTGTCACTGTTCCCAGGTTTTGCGCGGTCCAGTCAATGGCTATCTTTGTTCCTGAAAAACAGGATTCTACCGTGTTCAGGCTGAGCGCTGCCAGGTCGATAGGTGGGTAAGGTTTCATGAAAACCGGTATCGCGGAACTGTTGTTGTTGCCCTCTCCCGTATGTTCGTAAATGAAATTGTCGTTGTCGGCCCTTACCCATAAATAGTAATTGGCTGAAGTGGCATAGCCGGGGAAACTGATAACCACTGTTTTGGTCACCGAGGAATCGGGAAGCAGCGAGAGGGTATCCCTGCAGTAAGTAAAATAGTTATAGATAGTCAGGTTAACGGTTTGGATTGAGAGGTAAAAGCCTTCTCTTGTAAGAGCCCCGTTTACTGGGCCGGGGCCGGTGTTTTTCAGGGTATAGGTTATTTCGAAAGGGATACCGGCGGTAATGGTATCCTGGCTGATTGAGCAGGCGGTTACTACCAGGTCGGGCCAGGGGGTAAGGTTAATGCGGAAGGGTTCCGCTCTCCTGGAAATGTTGTTGTTTTCATGAAGCGGCTCGAAAATGGTATTAAATACGTCAGAAACGATATAGAGGTAATAATTGCCATTTAACCCGTCGGGAACCGTCAGTGTTTTGGATTGAGGCAGGCTGTCACCCGGTAAAATACCGGCATAGGTGGTTGTTTTAAAACCAAGAAGAATGGAAGAATCCTCCCGGAAATAAGGAAGGACGGAAAGATAAAAACGATCGGTCCAGCTGCCGGTCAGCTTTCCGTTTCCTGTGTTACGCGAAGAATAGGATACTATGAGGTTTTGTCCTGAAAAATTTGTGTCCGGTGTAACAATATTGGATACAAAAAGGTCGGCACCTAATATTTCGGTGGGATGAGAACAACGCCGGATGTTATTTTCTTCCTGGTTGTTTTCAAAAATCTGAAGATTGGCGTCAGAAAAAACAAAGAAATAGTAATTGCCGGTAAGCTGGTCGGGAACGATAACTTCTTTTTGAACGGTATAGGAACTGTCCGGGTCCAGGGGACCATAATGGGTGGAACCACCGAGGTAAAAAGCCGTACTTGTATTGAGTGTCAGGGAGTTGGTGAGATATATTTTATCAAACCAGTGACCGGAAGCTGCATTCACTCCCTGGTTTTGTACTGTCCATTGCAGGGTTACTGTTTCAACATTGGAAACCGATACGGGTGCAATCACTGCAGTAGTTACCAGGTCGGGTGGCGGTGTTAAAAAGATGGTGATTGAATCACTTCTCAGGGTATTGTTGTTTTCCAGGGCATGCTCATATACCTGGTTATACACATCAGTGGCAACAAATAGGTAGTACCTTCCTGAAATATATGCGGGAAGTGTGATCAGCCTGGTTTGTTCATAAACACTGTCAGGAGCCAGTGTCCCCGAATGCGGGAAAGTTCCCAGGTTAACGGCAGAGGGTAAAAGAGTGGTGTCGCTGCTGAAGTATACCCGGTCCTGCCATTCCGATACTCCCGTTGAAGCCAGCCCGGTATTTTTTACCAGCCATGTCAGGTTGATCTGCTGTCCTGAAAAAGCACTGTTCTGAACAATGATCCTGTTAACCTGAAGATCAGGAACGGGAGAAAGATAAACCAGGAAATTACTGGTGTTAAACCTTTTGTTATTGTTATTGTTGCTCTCTGTCAGGTTGTTATAATAATCGGAATAGACCAGTATGTAATAATAGCCTGAAATTCCCTGTGGCAGGGTAAAGGAAATGTTCTGGTTGTAAGCTTCCTGGGGATTCAGATAGGTCAGATTGGAATAAGCGCCGATGTAATGATCAACATCTGTTTCCAGCGTGGTATCTGTTGAAAGATAAACCATATCGGTCCATTGCTGTGTAAGCGTACTTCCCTGTCCAATATTTTTAACCTGGAATTCGACATTGATGGTTTGTCCCGAATATGCCTGGGATGGAGGAAAAACACCCGTAACCACCAGGTCGGGCAGCTGGCGAACGGAAAAGGTCTGAATGGGTCCCGGCATCGATAAACAGGGGTTTTTGGCAATGATCTTCCAATGGTATGTTTTTCCGTATTCCAGGAAGGTGGTTATCAGGTAACTGATCTGGGAAATATTACTGATCAGCGGTACGGAAGGTTCTTCCGTCCCATCCTGCCAGATCACCAGGTCATACCCCGTGGCACTTCCGGCAGGACTCCAGGTGAAAAGCACCGGAAGCGACAGGTCTGTACTGCCGTCGGAGGGCAACATATTATCAACAGGTGAAGGTGTTTGAAAGAAAAATACAGGGACCAGTGTGTTACCGTAAGCTGTATCATGGCCATCGGTTACCATAATATTGTAATATGTTGAAACAGAAGGTGTTGTCCAAGGGGTTAAAAAGGAAGAAGAAAAGCCTGCAGGGTTTGATGACCAGGAATACTGAAGGTTCCCCATTCCCCCCTGGGTTGTAAAGCTTAGCTGGGTTGAATCCCCGAAACAAAGGGAGGCTGGGTTAGCGGTAACCGTCACCGATAAACGCCTGGTAAAATATCCGTTGTTAAAGATAACCGGCTGAAGGACAGGGCTTCCCCATATATCGGTGATTTCAGAGGAAGTGGTATTGAAGGCCAGGTTTCCGCTTCCACCGGTATATTTAAACCTAAGGTCGAGTAATTTGCCCTGGATGATACTGGTCCCGTTCTGATCAGCCCAAACGATACCTAACTGGTTACCGGAAGCATTGGCCAGGTGAACACCTGGCAACAGGGCGGAATTCCAGTTTAAAGCCCTTCCCCAATGAAGAGAAGTACCCGGATAATTGATAAAAAAGGTGAATGAGCCTGCATTATTCAGGTTGCTGGCATATACTGGTATGGTAATACTGTCATCAGGGAAAGCGGTAAGGGTATCGAGGCTGATGGTGATGGTCTGAGCCCTGATTACAAGGCTGCATACCAGTAATATCATGAATGCCGGTATTATTCTCATGGATCGGATTTTTATAGAATGGCCTTTTGTTTCCATAGTCGCTGTTATTTACTGATGATCATTGACCTGGTTTGCATAACATGTCCTGATTTGCTGTTAAAACTCAGGCGGTAAAGGCAGAGGCCGGCCGGAAGGCTTTTTACATTGAAAGTAAGGCTGTTTATGCCTTGTTTCTTTACCCCTTCATCCATTTTCATCAATCTTTCGCCCAGTACATTCAATATTTCGATGGTGACGGTCCCGTCTTCAGGCAGGGAATAAGGGATTTCAGTAATACCGCTTACCGGGTTTGGATAATTTTGACCAAGCCAGAAACCGGCTGAGGTATTTTCACTGGGAAGAATTACCGGCAGTTGCAGGGTTTCACCGCTGATCACCCGGGCGGATGCATCGGCCAGTTCCCCGCTACCCACAATGGATAAACGGATGATTCCCGGAGGAGAGGCTGAGGTTCGTCGCAGTTTCAGGGTAATAAATCCTTCCCCGGGTCCGAGCGGTAAGGGTTCACTACTGCTCCAGGCGATGTGAAGGATGTCGCCGGCTGTTCTGAAAACGCAGGTACCTGTGGCAACACTCACATTCTCTGTTACAAGATAATCCCGGGGGACCAGGATGTCAAGGGTGGCAGCTCCCAGGGTATTTCCTTCTTTCAGCGAAACAGAAAGCAGGAAGGTTTCATTTTGTGATGCGGCTACTGTTCCCGAAAGCTCCCAGTCCAGCTGCTGACCTTTCATTCCGGGTATGTATGAGGTATTAACATCCCCAAAGGCGATGCCTGAAAAATCCCGGACTTTATCGGCACCCGACAGCAGGAAGGTCGAAGGTTCAAAATACCAGTCCCCGGCAGGGAAGGTGGAGATATTCCCAACAGTATGATGAAGCACCAGTAAGGCATCAGCGCCGGTAACCGTGTTGCTTGAGTTGACATCTGCGGCTTTCAGAGGAAAACCGGTAAGCTGCTCCATGAGAACAACATGTTTCCCGATTTTCAAGGCGTCTGTAGCATTGATGCTTCCGGGAATTTGGCTGGTACGGGCTTCAATACCATACTGTCCCTCAAAAAGGTACTGGAAAAGATAATTCCCGTCCTGATTGGTCAGGGCAGAGTCGATCTTTGTCCCTCCCTGGTTTTTCAGTATCACCCATACCCCGCCAAGGGCTGAGAAAAGGCTGTTCTGATAAGTAACATGACCTGACAGGGAGAACCTTGGTGTAACATGGATGGTAACCCCGTCGGAACCACGGCAGCCGTTTGAACCGGTGACATGCAAGGTGTAAGTAGTGGTGAAAACCGGTGTAGCCGTCGGTTGAAGCAATAATGAATCATCCAGGTAAGTATGGGGTGTCCAGTAATGGGAATAGGGTGCTGTTCCTCCTGTAATAGCTGAGTTAAACGTGAAAGCTTCACCACCCAGTATGTTCCCGTCCGTACCGGCTTCAACAACAGGTTTGGGTTGAACCTGAACATCCATTTCATCGGTGGCCTGGCATCCATACCCGTTGTCTACACGGAGGGTGTAAACTCCGCCATTCTGAAGGCTTGCCGATGGAATAACCGTGTTCTTCAGTTCAGAGCTGAATCCTCCCGGGCCTGTCCATAAAAACCGGGTCAGGTCACCATCCCCGTGAATGATCAGGTTGGGCCGTTCGGTATAATACCCGCTGGATGGCATCCCGCAGCCCGGAGCACAATTGTCGCAGTAACCGCCTATTACACAGCCGTCTGCATACGTAAACTGGTAAGAAGAGTTTGACGACCAGGAACCATTGTCGAAACAAACTTCAACAATAAGGTTGCTGTTCCCATTCCAGAAAAAGGGAGTGTTCAGGATGAAGACATTTTGCCCGGTATGCGGGTAATAATATGATGTGGAGAATACTTCTGTCATCCCGTTCACTAATGCCGTTATACTGTTTGCAGTGGTGGTTTTAAGCTTGATATGGAGATTATTCATTCCCGGGTAACCAACAGAACCGATAACAAATCCAATTGAGGTAAGATTACCGGACCGGAGCCCTGACTGTATCAATTCAGATTTCTTATACAGGTAGGCGGCCCTGTGATCCATATAATAGGTTCCGAAAGGATTAGGCCCTGTGTTATAGGTGAATTGAGTTCCTTGTCCTACGACAACTTCCATCGGAAATGAAGGTAAAGTATTATCGGCCGACCCCTGCAAATAAACCGGGGTTCCCTCGCAAACAACGGTATCGTTCCCTGCCAGGGCCACCGGGATGCCGAACTCGGTGATCACGATAGTGTCTGTGGATGGACAATGATATTGGTCAAAAACATCTACATAATAAGTACCGGGAGTGCTTACCTGCAAGGTTGAGCCGGTTGATCCGTCACTCCAGCGGTAAGTAGCGAAATTTCCTGCGTCCAGCACCAGGAAAGATCCCATGCAATAACCGGTGTCAACTCCAAGGTATACAGGAACCAATGGATTGGGAATGAGCAGATAGACAGGCAGTTGCAGGCTGGCATTGGTTGGATCGGTAGTGGTCACATTAATGGTTGTATTGTATAACCCCGGTGTGAGTCCCTGCCTGTTTAAGGTAAACGATAACATAATACTGCCCATGGCATCAACCACACCTGTCTGGTTCATTCCGCTGAACCAGGCGGTTGAGGGTGAAATTACCTGGTACCCCAGTTCCGCCAGGCCAAGGTTACTGATCTCAAGGGAAAGGGTGGTGTCTTCCTGGCAGGATAATACCTGGTTGAAAGAGGTTGGGTTGATACCGGCCACCGGCACTTTGGCACCATAACCCCGCAGACATATACTGGCCGGTCCTGCATCACCATTGATAAACAAGGTGTCTTCCAATGTCCCCTGGTAATCCGGGGAAAAGATGACCGGTACCAGGTTGGAGGAATGGGGTGGCATGACTACATTTGGAAATTCCGGGTAAAAAGAGGCCGTATTTGTATAAATATCTGATACAAAGAGGTAGGTACAGCCGGGGTTTTCTATCAGGATATCAAGCGTTTGCGAAGAATACTGCATAATGGTGTCGAATTCCAGGCAGTCCGGCGAAACAATCATTTGCGGATTACCATAGATCTCAAGGTTAACAGGCATATAAACCATCGGTTGTAAAGGATCATCCGACAAAAACCTGAGCACATCCTGGTAAAATCCTGCATTCAGGTTGTCTGTCTGAATGGTTACCATCACCTGATGCCAGTCATAAGGGCCAATGCTGTCGGTCACCGGGTCGGTATGCATGTCCAGAAAATAATTGTTTTCGTAAAGCTGCTGAATTTCATCAGAGGTTAAAGCCCTGTTATACAGTGAAATATCATCCAAATCACCGGTGAAATATCTTGGATCAATATCAGACACATCAACCCTGCCTATGCTTAAGGTTGGTTGACTGTAAAGAATTTCACCGGAAACATCGATCTGGGAATTGAGGTTGCCATTAACATAAGATTTCAGCGTATTTCCATCGTAAGAAAAGCTTAGGAACATCCAGACGTCATATGCTATTGGACAATATATATAAGCTGACGAATAATAGTCAAACAGGTTGAGTCCGATAAAGTTAGAATCGGCCGTTAAAGAAATACCGCCAAAATCGTAATTATCCGTTCCGATCTGGAACAAACAGGGGCTGTTGTTCTGCCAGCTTGAGTATTCCGGTATTTTAACCCATAAAGATAGAGTAGCCTGAGGGTTATACAGGTTGTCCTGAATATCCTGATTATTATCATAAATCATAAATGATTCATTTTCAAAATGATATCCCTGGCTGTAAGAGCCCGGGTGGCCTTCGGTTTCATAGGCTCCGTTATTGATAAGGTTTCTGCCATGATCACTCATGTCATTGGTATTGCCGGAAAACGGATACCAGGCCATTAAACCATTACTCAGGGATTGGCTGGTATCAATTGAATAATGAAGAATACCACCCGCGTTATCATACACGTAAATGGGGACCTCCGCCGCTTCCCCGCAACCCAGGGAAACATTAAGTACATCCGGTTCAACATATATAGAAGGTGCTTCCGAAATTTCTCCCTCCACGAAGATTTCATAATCTCCCACATTGGTATACAGCCATATCGAACCACTGTAATAACCTGTGTACTGGGAATAAAAATGAATCATGAGTGTCGTGGAAGATTCCAATCCGATGAGCGAAGTATCCGGAACAGCATAAAAAGCATCATTGGCCGACCATACGGAATATATTTCAAGCACATCGCAACCAGTGTTTTCGATCGTGACAGGGTAAGTATGATCGATATATTGAACGGCTTGCCCGAAGTTATGATAATTATCTGAAAGAGAAACAGATGCAGTGCCTTCAACAAATAATTGACAAGGTATGGTGAGTAGCGGATTTGACGGATCGTTGGAGGCAATGGCAATATTGGAATTGTAAACTCCCACAGACAGGTGCTCACCGGTTAGTGTTACATCGAAGGTGAATGAGCTGAAGGGAGCGATGGTTTCGTTAACTTCGGGTGCATTCACGCCGCCGTTAATAAAAACCGTATAGTCTTCAAACTGACCGGAATACACATCAGTACAGGGTTCTATGGTTGAACCATTATTTTCGTCAGATCCTATCCTCATCCTCAAGGGAATGTTCGTTGCGGCATTAAAAGGAATGGTGATAGTTCCCGTATGTTCAGTACCTGACTGGTAGTAGCTTTCAAAAACCTTTTCGTCTGTCTGAAAGAATCCGTCTGCATTGTAATCGATCCAGGCAGCAACATTTTCGTCGTAATACTGGCCGGTGACCACCGTCAGCTGATAGGTACTGCCAGGTAATACAATGGTTTGACTGGTGGCGGAATAATCCTGGTAACCATCTGAACCCCCGGCAGTTGAGTTGTTGATAGTGTTGAAGATCACCTGGTGTATTCCTTTCTCGCAGCAATAAAAAATAGTTTGCGGGGTACAGCTGGCCGGAATAGGTGATCCGCCTCCTTCTCCCTGAAGGGAGGTATGAACAATGAGATCAGCCCATCCATTATTATATATGGTAACAGGAAAAGTTACAGATTCATTGCAGGTAACAATGGCCGATAAAGAACCCGGATCGACACTGATCACGGGGGGTTCTGTTCCATTACCTTCTATATAGATAGAATAAGGATCGGTATTGGTATAAAAAGTTACCCAATCATCAAAATAAGATACATACTGGGGGCTGAACCTGATATTGACCATCATCGAATCATAGGGTAAAATCCTTTCAGGAAAGGGTTCAACAAAGAATTGGTCTGTGTTATTATACTCAGCATGGTCAAAAAACAAGGTATCACAGCCGGTATTTTTAAAGGTGATGGGTTGGGTAGCAGTTGCACCGGCCATCACATCCCCGAAATGAAATTCTGCAGGAGATGAAGTGATTCCGGGTTGTCCGAGTACCTGCATGATGCAGGGATGATTAACCTTTAAATTCAGGGGGTCATTGCTGTAAAGTAAAAGTCCGGTTTCATAAGTGCCTGAATTATAGCCTTGTGAATTTAATGTAAACACAAAATCCTGTGATTCACCTGCTTCCAGGCTGCCATTATCAGGAAAGATACTGGCAAAGGAGGAGATGGGGATGGTTGAACCTACCCACTCTGCATTGGAAAAACTCCCGTTATGATTATGGCCGGTAATATCATTGACAACATTTCCTGAGCCTTCGTTGAAATTCCAGTAGGCAAACATACCGGGTTCAAATCCCATCAGGGGTTTATTCATATTCTGCAAAATTTCTTCGTTTGAACGTCTTGTATCCCAGATCCTTACTTCATCCATCATCCCGTTCCACCATCGCCAGTCAACCCATCCCACACCCATCATGATCCGGGTCCAGGAAGTTGCCCATGTATCACAGTAAGCACCATCAGTGATTACGGAGCCGTCAAAATACGTCCATACCTGGTTGGTGGCCTTGTCCCAGGAAACTGCCACATGATGCCATGAATTAAGGGGTAACCCGGGAGAAATGGTAAAACCAAAGAAATTCCCGTAATCATTGCCCACGACAACTCCGAAAAGCCCCGAACTGTTCTCTTCAAAACGGATACCCACGTTGTTATAACTTATTCCATTGGTACAGAAACAGTTGTTATAGTTCTGCCAGACATTCGACCATAACCAGAACTCGATAGTCCCCTGCTCCGGCATACTTCCGGCATCTCCCACCTCAACCCACTCTCCGTAATTATCGAACGAAAGCGCACTGCCCCCGTTGTTTTGATTGTTGGCCATCCACTGAAGGGTGGACAGACCATCATTGGTCAGAGTCCCAAAAACCTCCACTGCTTCGTTGCAGCCAATAACCTGGCCGAATGCAATATCAGGCTCAAACCGGAATATGGGTGCCCCGGTGCTGATCCCTTCAAGGGTTATCTGAACCGGTGAATCATCACTATAAATGGTGAACTGACCGTTATAAACCCCTGTATCCGAAGGAAAGAACTGTATGTTGACCAATTGGCTGGCAACCGGGGGGATCAGTAGAGGAAAGCTAACCTCCGTCACCCGGAATTCAGGTAATGAAAAATCCATTGAAGAGACATGAAGCGTGTCGCAGCCTAAGTTCCGGATTTCAAACGATTGGCTAACAGGAACATGCTGCATGGTGCTGCTAAAGTTAAGATCATTGGTGCTTAAACTGATCTGGGGGGTTCCTGTCACTGTCATATCGACAGGAATGGTAAGCGTTTGGTTCAGCGGATCATTGGTGGTCAGCTGTATTTCGGTGTGTAAAAGACCGGCTTTAAACCCGGCAGCATTAAATAAAATATTAATAACCACTGAATCACCGGGTTGTATCGTTCCCGTACCCGGAGATAGAGTCAACCAGGTATTTAATTCAGTGGTATAAAATCCGGCTACCTCCTGGTCCGATAGTGCCCTGTTGTAAATCCTGAAATCATCCAGGGCTCCCTGGAAGTATTCGTCATAAGGCCAGTTGCTTCTGGCGATATAATTATTGGTTCTCAGAAGGTTACGAGGTAACTGAGAAGTCGTTGCTGTTTTCCAGAGGACACCATTTTTATATACTTTCATCGTACTTCCCTGGAGCACCTGTGTCATCAGAACCCATTCATTCAACGGTAATGGATTGGTGTTGTATATCTGTCCCCCTGATGTGCTGATATTATATACTTCTGCAGCATACTGACCCGAAGTTCCCCGGGAGATTATCCCCAGAACATTATCACTGGAACTGCCATTTCCAAAATCGAAAAGCCGGCTCCAGTTTCTGTAGGAAGGTTCTTTGATCCAGCCGGAAACAGTGAAATCTCCGGTAAAATAAACGCCATCAGGAACATCAACATAATCATTACTCCCGTCAAACCAAAGGGCTTTCCCTTCAGTTCCCTGCTTGTCGGCAGTGGGTACAGCTCCGTATATGGTGCCATGTCGGCCATATTGGCTGAAATCAGTTGCATTTCCATCCATCTTGTAATACAGGATAAGCCCTTCTGAATTAAGCGAAGTAAATGAAAATTCAAGAGGAGACAGCCCATTGTTACGGATAACGACGGAGGTGGTCAGTGAGTCGCCGCATGGGACATTTTCTGAAATCGCTGCCTGGCTTAACGACAAGGTCGGCGCGGGAGTACCTTCACCGGTCAGGGTGATAACCGGTATCTCCGGGTCAATATCAGCATCATTGCAGCTGAAGAATAATCCTGAAGTGATAGACCCTGTTCCGCTTGGTCTGAATTCAATGGGTATACCTATATCCTTACCTGGCATGATACTGGCAAATGTCTGAAATACAGAGAATTGGCTGTCATCAGTCTGGATATTCTGGATCACAAGGGTATCACAACCCTGGTTGTAAACCCAGATGGTGTCAACCCTCACGGCATTCTCAAAAATTGACCCGAAATCATGAGTTGTTTCGGTCATCGTAAGTATGGGGTAACCGTTGAGGATCAGGGTGGAAGGTATTATTACCGTTGGATTTAACGGGTCATTGGTAAGTACCCTGATGGGAAACAGATAGGTACCCGTGTTGATTTTTGTTGAATAGAATACGATGTCAACATTGGTAGTCTCACCAGGGTTAACAATACCCTCAGTCACAGGAAAATAGATCCAGTTGTTAACATTCCCGATCCCGGAAATCCTTACTTCGTCAATATTTACTCCGTCATAGGTTGCCGATACATCACTATGGAAGTAGAACCTGACCTTAATATAGTCACCTGCGTTTACATAAGGGGTCAGGCTTTTTTGATTCAGGATCCAGTCGGTGGCGGGACAGTTAAAGGATTGAATGGTAGTCCAGCTGCCATTGTTTACACTGATCTGAACATGCAGGTAATCGAAATTGCATTCCAGGGTATACCGTAAATAAAAGGAGATCCCGGCACTGTCGCGGTCGGCAATCACTAGTGAATCTTTCAGGGTACAATAGGTGTTCCAGTTGTCATTATAGTTACCCGATGGACTCTCCGATATTGAATAATTACCGTCATAAGCGGTATTAGCCGGCCCCCAAACACCTGTTGTCTGCCATTTCCCCATTCCGTCTTCAAACCCATCGTAGAAATTGCTAATCTGAGGGATGCTGAAAAATAAGGGCTCGGTCCCGTTATTGGTGATCAGCAATGTTTGAGCCGCACTGTCGTTACAACTGCTCAGGGTCGCCTGCAGGTTATCCGGGTATATTGAAATAACCGGCGCCTGGGCAGCAACATGAAAACTGGCAATGGCGGCAAGAAGAAGAATCAGGATTAGTCGGCTAAAATAGGATTTCATCGGTAAAAGATTTTAATTGTATGCTTCATCCTCCTTTTTATGATGAACTAAATGTATTCAAATCATTGTTTTCATCATAAAATGTAATAAAAAGGAAGGAGAAATTATTAACAAACTAATTTAAATACAGAACGATACAAATATAACATGGACAGTTTCTGAAGCAATTTCGGGGAAATAAAAATAAAAAGACTATTCCGGATATTCAAATCTTTGGTAAGCATTCTGAGAAAATAAAGTGCCGGGGCATCCGGTGAAATAGACCCGTTTTCAGCGAATATATAAACCGTTTTTCCTTATCTTTGCCGGTTCAATAAAATGTTCCCTGTTATGATAAATAAAAAACTGTTTTTTCCTGCTGTGCTGCTGGCTGGATTACTGATCCTCCAATCATGCGGTACCCGTCAAAACCAATTGCAATCAGCTATGAATCAACCCGATTCGAATATCGTTAAAAAACTGAAGGAATTCGTGGATGTGAAACTCACCACCGACCTGACCCAGCTTACCGACAAAGAAAAACAAATGATCCCCATCCTTATTGAGGTGTCTCAGATCATGGATGAGCTCTTCTGGGAACAAACCCTGGGAAATAAAGACTCTCTCCTCAACTCGGTTAAAGATTCAGCCGTCAGACAATTCGCCCTGTTAAACTATGGACCCTGGGAGCGACTGAATGATAACAAATCATTTATTCCTTCATTCGGCGAAAAACCCAAAGGGGCCAATTTCTACCCTAAGGATATGACTAAGGAAGAGTTTGAAAAATGGGACAATAAGGATAAATCCAGCCAATATACCTTGATACGCAGGGATAAAGATGGAAAATTGAAGGTCGTTTGGTACCATGAAGCGTACAGTCAATTGTTAACCAAAGCATCGGAATTGCTGAAGAAAGCTGCAGAACTGGCTGAAGACCAGGGACTAAGAAATTATTTTCTGTTGAGGGCTGAAGCCTTGCTTACCGATGATTACTTTAACAGTGATATGGCCTGGATGGACATGAAAACCAATACCCTGGATTTGGTGGTTGGCCCTATTGAAAACTATGAAGATGAGCTATTTGGATATAAAACTGCCTATGAAGCACATCTCCTTGTTAAAGACAAAACCTGGAGCAAAAAACTGGAGCGGTTCTCCTCCATGCTTCCCTTCCTTCAGAAGGAATTACCTGTAGATGCCAGATACAAGAAGGAAAAGCCGGGATCCAACTCCGACCTGAATGCTTACGACATTTTATATTATGCCGGTCATGGAAATTCCGGGGCAAAAACCATCGCCATCAACCTGCCTAACGATGAACAGGTACAGATGAAAAAAGGATCCCGCCGTCTCCAGCTGAAAAATGCCATGAAAGCGAAATTCGAGAATATTCTTGTCCCTATCGCCAAAACACTCATCGACCCTGCACAAATGAACAACATCACCTTTGATGCCTTTTTTAACAACGTCATGTTCCATGAAGTGGCTCACGGGCTGGGGATTAAAAATACCATCACCGGTAAAGGAACAGTCAGAGCTGCCCTGAAAGAAAACTATTCTGCCTTTGAGGAAGCCAAAGCCGATGTTCTTGGTCTTTTTATGGTTACAAAACTGATCGAAAAAGGGGAGATCAGGGATATTAAGGCGGAAGACTGTTATGTTACTTACCTGGCCGGGATTATCCGCTCGGTGAGGTTTGGAGCCGGCGATTCCCATGGAAAAGCCAACATGATGTGTTTCAACTTTTTTGAAGACCAGCATGCCTTCACCCGCAACCCGGATGGCACCTACAAGGTCGATTTCGAAAAAATGAAAAAAGCGATGGATGCCTGGGCTGCCAGCGTGCTGATGATGGAAGGCGATGGCAATTATGGCGCGGCTACTGAATACCTGAAGAAAAATAGTGTCGTCAGACCTGAATTGGTGAAAGACATCGAAAAATTACGGTCTGCCAATATTCCTTTAGATATTAACTTTCAACAGGGACTACAGGCCCTTGGCCTGAAATAGCCCGACCCGTCATGAGCCATCGGATCGCTGTCATCGGCGGAGGCAGTTGGGGTACTGCCCTGGTGAAAGTTCTTTCAATCAATTCCCCCAAAATCACCTGGTGGGTCAGGAAGGAAGAAACAGCTGCATATATCCGCCAGTTCAGGCGTAATCCTAATTATCTCAGCTACCTGGAGCTCCCGGTACAACGCCTGAATATAGAAACCGACCTTAAAACTACCATCAATCATTCCGACCTGCTGATCTTTGCCGTCCCTTCAGCTTTTCTTAATCTCTCCTTAACGGGATTAACACCCCTGGATTTTGAAAACAAAATGGTGGTCTCCGCCATCAAAGGAATTGTGCCTGAAAGCTATACCATTGTCAGCCAGTTCTTTAATGAAAAGTTCAAGATTCCGTATTCAAATATCGGGATCATTTCAGGACCCTGCCATTCTGAAGAAGTCGCTATGGAAAGACTGTCTTTCCTCACCATTGCCTTTACCGACAATGACAAAGCCAATTTCCTTATCCGTAACCTCAGCTGCCGGTTTATGAAAATTGCCGGGACAAAGGATATCTTTGGCGTTGAATATGCTGCCGTTCTCAAAAATATTATGGCTATCGCCAATGGCATCTGTGTCGGACTGGGGTATGGCGACAACTTCCAGTCGGTCCTCATCGTCAACGCAATCCAGGAAGTCAAACGCTTCCTCGATAAAATAAATGTGATCGAGCGCGATATCAATAACTCCGTATACGTAGGCGACCTGATCGTTACAGCCTATTCCCAGTTCTCAAGGAACCGTACCTTCGGTCACCTCATCGGTCGTGGCTATTCCCCAAAATTTGCCCAGATCGAAATGAAAATGATCGCAGAAGGATTTTATGCCGCCAAAGGAATCTATGAAATCAATAAATCCCTCGACGTCTACATGCCTATATCAAAGGCAGTTTACAATATCTTGTACGAAAATTCAGATGCCCGGAATGAAATGAGATTGCTGGCTGACCAGCTTTCCTGAATAATCTAATATCCTGATCTTTAGGAATTTATTTAAATTTGTCATGAAAAAAATTTACTCATTCTTCTTGTTTCTGGCTTGCTCATGCGTTGTCTTTTCCCAGTCCGTGTTTACGAATGATGCCGGAATAATACAACTCGTCAAACCAGTATCGGGTCCGCTACCAGGGAACACAGTGATAAAAGTCAGGATTGTCAATGCGGGGACTTCACCTGCTTCCAATTTTTCTGTTTCTTACCGGGTAAACAACCAGAATCCTGTAACTGAAACCATGGTGAATGTTCTTGATCCGGGAGAATCCTATGACTTACCTTTCAGTCAAACGGCAGATCTGTCAGTTCCCGGTATTTACGAGATTAAATGTTATACGGGTCTGGTTTATGACGAAGATCATACTAATGATACACTGGTTCAGATTGTGAACAGCGTTGTTTCAGGAGCCATTTCGGAAGCTACCATTGGGACGACACACTACGACCTTCAGAGTAATAATTCTCCGCAGAATAGGATATTTGCATACAACGACGGTACCATTGGAGCTACCTGGACCTATGGGGTTATTATTAATAGTTTCACTGACCGGGGAACCGGGTATAATTACTATAACGGAACGGGTTGGGGAGCTTCCCCTACTCAGAGAATTGAGAATGTGAGAACTGGCTGGCCTTCCTACCAGGCCTTAAGCACAACCGGAGAGGTAGTGGTATCCCATTTAGGCACTACTGCCGGCTTAAAGATCTCGAAAAGAACTATCAAAGGAACGGGTCCCTGGGTGTATTCCACCCTGGTTGGACCTGTTTCTTCCCCGGAGTTGATGTGGCCCCGGATGGTAACCAGCGGAACAACCCACGATACCATTCATGTTATGTCGATCACTGCCCCGCTTGCGAATAGCGGTACTTTGTACCACGGACAGGACGGATCCCTGATGTACAACCGGTCTGTCAATGGCGGCCTTAGCTGGGATATTTCCAATTACCAGCTCCCGGAAAGCGATACAAATTTTTACTATGGTATGACAAGCGATTGCTATGCCATGGCCGATCCCAAAGGAAATACACTGGCTTTCGTGGTGGGTGATAACTGGAAAGATGTGATGCTGTTCAAATCCACCGATGCAGGTGTCACCTGGACCAAACAACTTGTTTTTCAACACCCTTACCCTAAATACAGGGAAAGTACAACGCTTGTTCTGGATACTCCTACTGTTTGCGATGGTTCTCTTGCCATTCAGCTGGATAACAATGGAAAGGCCCATGTGTTTTTTGGCCTGATGAGAGTGTTAAATTCCGATATAACAGATGGGGTGATATCTTACTTTCCTAATACACAGGGTCTTGCCTATTGGAACGAGGATATGCCTACCTTAACTGACCTTTCCTTTAACCACCTCAGCAACAGTGGAAATCTTATCGGCTGGCTGCAGGATTTGAATGGAAATGGTATTGTGATGGAATATACAGGGTTCGGACTTTATTTTGATTCTTTTACCAGCATGCCCAGTGCCACTATTGATGAATTCAATAACATCTATCTGGTTTTCAGCAGTCTTATGGAAAATCTCGATAACGGGTCCCAAAATTACCGGCATATCTGGGGAAGGGCAAGGGTTAACGGGCAATGGGGCGATTTTGTCAACCTGAATAATAGTATCATTCATAATTTCCATGAATGTGTGTTTCCTTCAGTTACTTCCCGCCCCGGCGACAATTACCTGCACATGATCTACCAGTCCGATGAGGAACCCGGTCTGGCTATCAGAGGCGATAACGACCCCTATACGGATAATTCGATCATTTATACCAAAATCCCTAAAGTAAACTTTGGAGTTCTTACACCCAGCCTCCAGGTTAACCCTTCCAACCCTTCCATTAGTAATACGCCGGGAAATGTGTTGATCAATATTACCGCTAACCTCCCCTGGACGGTTTCTGAAAATTCAGACTGGTTGTCGGTTCAGCCCGGTTATGGCACTAACAATGGTTCATTCACGGTCAGTTATGATCAGAACACAGGTATTGAACGTACGGCCATTATTACCGTTAACGGTCCCGGTGGGAATCCCTCGCAGATTGTCACCATTACTCAGCCGGCAGGCAATGCTGCAATGCTGAGCGGCATCCTGAGCTATGATAATACGCTCAATAGTCCCTTGAATAATACTTCAGTAATTCTGAAACAAAATAATTCACCATTTGCAGATACCACTACCGGCTCAGATGGTTCTTTCCTGTTTCAGCTCCTGTCTTCCGGGCAATACACGCTGGATGCCCAATGCAGTAAAACCTGGGGAGGAGCTAATGCCAATGATGCATTGCTGGTACTGAGGAAATTCACCGGGCTGGTTACCCTGAGCCCGTTGAGGAGCGCTGCCGCTGATGTGGATGCAAGCGGGTTCTCCAATGCTGCTGATGCACTGATGATTGCCAGGCGTTTTGTTGGTATTATTCCCTCGTTTCCCGCAGGTGACTGGGTTTTTGAACATCCCGATATTGTTTTACCCCAGTCAGGAAATGTGATCTGGAATTTTATGGGTTTGTGTTTCGGAGACCTGGATGGCTCTTACATTCCGCCGGTGAAGCAGGAACCGGGTGTGATGCTGACCTTTGAGGAGAATATTCAGGGTTGCCCGGGAGAAACCATATTGGTTCCTGTCGGGACTTGTTCGGACCTGGAAATTGGGTCCATCTCGCTACTGTTGGAATACCCTGGCAAATCGATTGAAATACTGGACGTTGAAATTCCTGGCAATCCGGGAAACCTGGTTTATAACGCCCGGGATGGGCGCTTATCAGTTGCCTGGTACAGCCTTGATGCCCTGCATCTGAAAAAAGGGGAAACATTGTTGCAGATCAGGCTGCGCCTGCTTACACAAGATCGGAATGTTATTCAGTTTTCCACCCTGCCTGGCTGCGAATTAGGAAACGCTGATGCCAGCCCGCTCGAAAAGGTTAAGTTGTCAGTACCTGTCCTTTTGCCCGTTGAGACAACAGAATTGTTGAAGGGAATATTTCCTAATCCATTCATTAATAGTACATTGATAACTTATTCCTTGCCGGAGGAGGGGGAAGCCTGCCTGGTTATCTGTAATTTGTTGGGCGAAGTATTGGAGACTCTTCAGGATGTACCACTGCCCAAAGGAAACTACGAGTTTTTATGGACGCCCCGACCAGCGACATCAGGAATGGTTTTCTGTAAACTCAGCTTCAATGGAAAGACAATCCATAAGACATGTGTTAAGCCATTGATAATTAACCAGTAAGCACTTGTTGTTAAAACAGTAATCAGAAAGCAGGTAAAACCATCAATCAATCGATCTACCCAATAATATAACCAATTCAATCTATTTCTAAATAAATAAACAATGTAAAAACATGAAAAAACTATTGCTTATTTTTACCCTTATCCTCTTGTCGTTGAGGGGGTTTTCTTACACTCCGCCCGATGAGGGTATGTGGCTTCCCATGTTGGTGGAAAGACTGAACTTTGTGGATATTCAGAAGATGGGTCTTCATCTTACCCCTGATGAATTATACAGCGTTAACCACTCCAGCCTGAAGGACGGCATTGTCGGGCTTTCCAGTGATGGCGGCGCACCACAGGGATTCTTCTGCACAGCCGAAGTGGTCAGTAAGGAAGGCCTGCTGTTTACCAACCACCATTGTGGCTACGATGCTATCCAGAAACAAAGCAACCTTCAGCACGATTACCTTACCGACGGCTTCTGGGCAATGAACAAAAATGAAGAACTGCAAAATGTGGGCATGACAGCCTCCTTCCTGATCCGTATGGAAGATGTCACCAAAAAAGTGCTTGAAAATGTGTCCGATACCATGAGCGATCAGTCAAGATCAAAAAAAGTAAAGGAAATGATGGACAAAATTACCAGGGAAGCCAAAAAAGACAACAAATATGACGCGGTTGTAAAAAGCTTTTACTCGGGTAATGAGTATTATCTTTTCTTGTATATGACTTATAAGGATGTGCGGCTGGTCGCTGCTCCTCCTTCTGGCATCGGAAAATTTGGCGGAGATACTGATAACTGGATGTGGCCAAGGCATACCGGTGACTTTAGCATTCTTCGCATTTATTCCGCTCCGGATGGTTCGGCAGCAGAATATTCAAAAGACAACATCCCCCTGAAATGTAATTATGCCCTGCCGATCTCTCTTAAAGGGGTTCAGAAAGACGACTTCGCCATGATCTGGGGGTATCCCGGGTCTACCGAAAGGTATCTTACCTCTTTCGGAGTGAATTTTACCACCGATAAACTCAACCCGGCTCTCATTAAGCTGATGGGTAAAAAACTGGATATCTGGAAGGTAGACATGGATGCCAACAGGGATCTCAATATTAAGTACTCTTCAAAGTATTTCGGGATTTCTAATTCATGGAAGAACTTCATTGGTGAATCCCGCGGACTGAAAAGGCTGAAGGTCTATGACAAAAAGAAAGAACTTGAAACCCAATTTATTGCCTGGGCTAATGCCAACCCTCAGCGAAGAGAAAAGTATGGACAGGCGCTTAACCTGATCTCAAACGCCTATGCTGAACAGGAAAAAACAGCCACCGCTTTGTTTTATACCATCCTGGGACTATACCGCGGTGCTGAGATCTTCGACCTGGCACAGGAATTTATGTCGCTCTATTCTGCCCTGCAAAATACCTCTAAAGAGGCAAAACCTGCCATTGATGATAATGTTAAAGAACTGAGGGAAACGGTAAAAACCTTTTATAAAGATTATAGCCCCTCAACTGATCAGAAATTGATGGCAGCCCTGTTTAAAATGTGTTACCAGGATGTTCCTCTCGATGTGCTGCCTTCCATTGTAGGAGAGATCGGTAATAAATACAAAGGAAATTTCGACAAATGGGCTGCAGATGTCTTTGATGATTCTTTCTTTACTTCTGAGGAAAAAATAAATAAGTTCCTGGATAACCCTAAATTGAAGAAACTTGAGAAAGATCCTGTATATAAGGCATTTACAAATATTTTCGAGAAAGTGAATGCCCTGTCGCAAAACAGGCAGGCAGCCCAGAAGAACAGGGCCAGGGGAGAAAGATTGTTTATTGCAGGTTTAAGGGAAATGAACCCTGATAAAAAATACTATCCCGATGCCAACTCAACCATGAGGTTTACCTACGGAAAGGTACTCGATTATTATGGCGCCGATGCCGTCCATTACGATTATATAACACACCTGTCCGGAGTAATGGAGAAAGAAGATCCGACCAATCCGGAATTTGTAGTACCTGCCAGGTTAAAGGAATTATACCAGAAAAAGGATTTTGGACCCTATGGTTCAAATGGTGACATGGTGGTTTGTTTCCTTACCACAAACGATATTACCGGTGGAAATTCGGGAAGCCCGGTGTTAAACGGCAATGGAGAACTCATTGGCCTGGCTTTCGACGGAAACTGGGAAGCCATGAGCGGAGATATCGCCTTCGAACCTGAACTTCAGCGTACTATTTGCGTCGATATCCGTTATGTGCTTTTCGTTATCGATAAATATGCAGGTGCAAAAAACATCATCAGCGAGCTGACAATAAGGAACTGATTATTTCCGTTATTGACCCGCTTGCTTTGTTCAAATACATCCAAACGGATGAAGAGGGTCTGGCCCCATGGCCGACCCTCTTTTTTTCAGCGTTAAGCCATCAAATATTGTTAATTTTGCCGATTAATATATGCAGCAGGCATCCTCAGGGATGAAAATTTGTATGGAAGTTCAGTCGATAAAACAACGATTCGGTATCATAGGTAATTCACCATTGCTCGACAGGGCGATCGATATTGCCTGGCAAGTGGCCGCTACCGATATTACCGTGTTAATTACCGGAGAAAGCGGTACTGGTAAAGAATTTTTCCCCAAGATCATTCACCAGATGAGCCCGAGAAAACATGGCCCTTTTATTGCCGTCAATTGTGGCGCCATTCCTGAGGGTACCATCGACTCAGAGCTTTTCGGCCATGAGAAGGGATCATTTACCGGTGCCCATGAAGCCCGTAAGGGTTATTTCGAAGTGGTGAACGGAGGAACGATCTTCCTGGATGAGATAGCTGAACTGCCGCTTTCAACCCAGGTCAGACTGCTCCGCGTGTTGGAAAGCGGTGAATTTATGAGGGTTGGATCCTCCAAATCCCAGAAAACCGACGCCAGGGTGGTGGCTGCCACTAATGTCGACATGCTCGATTCCATCGATTCGGGTAAATTCAGACAGGACCTGTATTACAGGCTGAGTACCGTGCCCATCTATATCCCACCGCTAAGAGACCGTAAAGAAGATATTATCCTGCTTTTCAGGAAATTCGCTTCCGACTTCGCAGAAAACTACCGCATGCCAGCCATCACCCTCGATGAAGAAGCCAAAAACCAGCTCA
This sequence comes from Bacteroidota bacterium, assembly GCA_026391855.1. Lineage (GTDB taxonomy): Bacteria > Bacteroidota > Bacteroidia > Bacteroidales > CAIXZF01 > JAKLIX01. Next base: position 56,999 of record JAPLDE010000040.1, read on the forward strand.
CAAACTACCGCTGGCCCGGAAATATCAGGCAACTGAAAAATATTACAGAACAGGTTTCAATCATCGAGAAAAACAGGGAAATTTCACCTGAAACCTTGCAGAAATACCTGCCTGAGATCAGGAATAAAGACCTGCCGGTCCTATATAGAAAAGAAGCTGCATCCTCAGATTTTTCGGAAAGAGAGATTCTCTACAAAGTCCTCTTCGATATGAAAAAAGACATCTTCGAACTGAAAAAATTTGTACTGGATTATATGCAACAGGGCGGACCTAAGGAAGATCTCCCGGAAAACCTGAACGATACCTATCATCAGCTTTTCAATGAAATGGAAACCCCTGCAAAGGAAACAGGGACCATTCATATACATACTCCTTATACTGAAAATCTGCCCGATGAGATACCCGACCATGAGGTCTTCGAGGAAAGTCTCAGCCTTACCGACCGTGAAAAGGAACTCATCCTCAAAGCCCTGGAAAAACATAAAGGTAAAAGGAAAAATGCAGCCAGGGAACTGGGTATCTCCGAAAGGACGCTTTACAGGAAAATTAAAGAGTACGATATTATTGACTGATAATGAGCAGGTTGAAACAATTTGTCGGCTTTATAGTGTTGAGCCTGGGACTAACCTCCTGTGGATTCTACTCTTTTACCGGTGCATCCATTCCGCCTGAAGCCAAAACCATTTCCATACAATACTTTCCCAACAACGCCCCCACTATCGTTCCCACTCTCAGCCAAACCTTCACCGATATGCTGAAGGATAAATTCACCAACCAAACCAGCCTGAAACTGATACCCCGGAATGGTGACCTGCAACTGGAGGGTGAAATTACAAAATACGAGATTACCCCTGTAGCCATCCAGGGAAACGACCAGGCAGCCCTGGGACGCCTTACCATTACCATAAATGTCAGGTTTCAGAATAAATACAGCGAAGCCCAGAACTACGAGAGTTCTTTCTCCCGTTGATTTTCCAAGCAGCCAGAGCCTGGATTTTAAATCCAGCCAGAGCCCTGGCACGGTCCAGGAATCGCTCATCGAGGAAATCAGCAAAGCCCTCACAGAAGACATTTTTAACAAGTCGGTGGCCAACTGGTAAACAATTCAAACTAATCAATCTATGGAAAAGGATCAATTTTTTGAATGGATACGCAATCCTGAAAAGCTGGA
>JAPLDE010000229.1 GCA_026391855.1 Bacteroidota bacterium
TCCCCAATAGGGGAGGAGTACTTCATTGGTAAATGTGGGTTTAAGTCGTTGGGTTATACAACTCTTAGTGGATTACTTTCACTTATAATACTGATAAATTCCTGAGGATGAGGATGCAAACAATTATTTCCTTCTTTGAAGGGGCCGCCCCTACCTGACCTCCCCTGAAGGAGCTGCCCCTCCCGACCTCCCCAATAGGGGAGGAGTACTTCATTGGGAAAGTTGGGTTTAAGTTGTTGAGTTTTATGACTCTTGATGGATAATTTTCACTATAAATACTGATAGATTACTGAGGATGAGGGGGCTTCACCCGGGTCAGTATCAGGATGTCATCCCGGTCGAGGGTTTTGGTGTATTGCCCGGATTGTATTAACTGATTGATTATCTGCATTCTTTGTTCTTTATTAAGGGGATAATCACCCTTTTTGTCTGAGAAGATCACGATCATATCGGCATCCTTTATTACAGGAAAATGATAGATCTTGTCGCGGAACGCCAGTCGTGGAGCCAGCTCTGTACTTACGGACAGGGAGGCATTTGCCGGGATGGTTTGCAGGATATTGTAAACCGCATCCAGGTTGACCACCGGATCGAAATGTTCTTTGCTGTAAAACGCATTATTGGCCTTGTTGTACCAGACTGATTTCCGGTCTTCCATCTTCAGATAGGTAAATAAACCCGAACTAAGAACAAAGAAAGCTGTCAGACCCAATGTTATCCATCGGTTGGGGATCCGTTTCACCGAATCAAAGAGGGCCATGCTCAGTATGGGTGCGAATTCGATGGAGTAATGGTTATTGATACCCCACAATCCGCTGTTGTCGGTAAGAAATTTCTGGGCATAGATGGGGATGAGCATGAAGAGCCAAGCCGGGCGGACCAGCAGGGCCAGTCCCCCCGACACCAGCATCATCAGGTGGAACTCCCATTTTATACCGTCGAAGAGGGGTTCTTTGGAGGTATTGTGAAACAAGGCGTCAATAATGATACGGGGGTGAAGGAAAATATTCCGTATCATTTCCGGGATACTTCCGCCCAGGTTTGCATAGAGGTGGGAGATCTGTTCGGTTCCTTTTCCCTGTTGCAGCCAGGGCATGACATACCCGAGCACCAGGATAAAGTAAAACAGGGAGAATGCGATCAACGGGATCTCAAAACGAAGGTATTGTCTGAAACTTTTGCGGTTCATCCACATCAAAGCGGGAATGATGAAGGCCATCCAGAGGGGCATGCTTTCCTTGGCCAGGAGGATGAGGGCAAACAGGAGCAAAGCCCGTTTCTTCTGTTCACGGGAGTAAAAAAGGATAAACCAGGGGATCATCATTGCACCGACAACATTGGTATGGAAGTCGAACGAAAGTGCGCTGTACAGTGCCCACAGGCAGAAGAAGTGCAACAGGATGAGCAAAGGCATCCAGCTAAGGCGGGTATTATCCCTGACAAAGAGGAAGATCCCCAGGCCGCCTGCCAGTATTGACAGTATCTGGACGATCAGCAAGGCATATGATCCGAAGAGCCAGTAAAAGGGAACGAACAGCATGACCAGGGGTGAAAAGTGATCGCCAAGAAAGGCAGGATCGTCTCCCCTGAAATGAAGGGTGATGTAATCGGCTTTGAAATGGGAATAGCTCCAGAGAGCGTGGTTGAATAGTCCCAGGTCGGCGCCGTAAGTACGGAGCTGGTAGTGGTTCACCAGTGAAACCAGGCAGAAAACCGTGGCGAAGACCAGGAAGACCAGGATGGTGATAATAGCGGGGAAGCGAAGAGATTGCCTGTGCATAGGTGTTGATTGTAGGCTATTGGGGAGCGCTTGAAAATTTAACTTCAATGATAAAATTAGTCAATATTCGTTCAATCCATCAGAAAAACCAATTCATTGTGCAGGATCAAGCCGAAAGATGTGTTTGAGGGGATTTTTTCCATATGAATTGTTGATCTTCTATTATCTTCGCCATCAAAATCAATACCCAATTATTATGTTAAAGGTGAATGAATATTTTGACGGCAGGGTAAAGTCAATTGCCCTGGAGAACGGAGAAGGGAAGGCCACCATTGGTGTGATGGCACCCGGAGAGTACGAATTCGGGACGTCGACCAAAGAGTACATGACAGTGGTTTCAGGGAAACTTACCGTGCTTTTACCCGGTGATACTGAATGGAAAGAATACACTGCCAACCAGACCTTTGTGGTTCCGAAGGATAGCCGGTTTCAGTTAAAAGTATTGGAATCAAGTGCTTATAAATGCCTTTATGAATAGTTGAAAGCTATCTATTAAGATATCAAAGAAAGTATTATCTTCACGCAGGAAAAAGCTGTTGTCCAACTAATACTTTCAGGCTATGAATGACCGCAGAAGAATAGCCGGAATCATTCCTGCCTTTTTTTTTATTTTTCTTATTCTGGGCTCTTGTCTTAAAGATGATTTCGATTTCAGCAAGCTGGCCGCTCCCACGCTTGAGCCTGACCTGGCCGCTCCCCTGATCCACTCGAACCTGCTGTTGAGCAAAATCTTGCCCAAGGGTAGTTTGATTGTAGAAGACCCTAATACTCATATGCTTACACTGGTTTACGAAACGGAGCTTATTTCTCTGAAGGCCGAGGATTATATTACCATTCCGGAGCAACACTCTACTTCCACCAATATGATCCCGGCTATTGTTTTTTCTCCCGGCTTAGACACTACACTTTCTTATGACAGGAACCTGCTGTTTTTAAATCCGGAAAGCGGGCAACGGATCGACAGCTTTTTCATCAAAACAGCCAGGATCAATTTTGACTTTTCTTCCAACATCAATCACAATTTTACTATAACTGTCAGTATTCCGACTGCCAAAAAAAATAATATTCCGTTTAAAGCAGTTTTTGAGCATACTTATACGGGAACTCTCCCTGTTACCGGAAATGTAGCACTTGATTTCTCAGGCTACAAGATCAAACTTAACCAGGGACCCAGTGATTCTACGATAATCCCGGTCCATTTTGAAATTAATGTTACAGGTGATAACAATTCCAATTTTCCTCCATACTCCTTCACCCTCAATACCGAAATTTCCCAGATCCGTTTTGAGCGCATCTACGGTTATCTGGGGCAATTCGAATATCCCCTGTCGGATTCACTTGAACTCGGGATTTTTAAAAATACGTTTACCGGTCATATTCAATTCGGAGATCTGAAGCTTTCCTTACAAACCAGGAACTCAATAGGGATGCCGATGCAACTGAAGGTGAATGAAATAAAGGCATATTCTTCAAAGGTCCCGCCATATATGGTGGATTTGATTGATAATCCTGATTTCCCGAACCCGCTTGTGTTTTATTCCCCTGATGTTTATCATGCCGGCCAGACGGTAATAACGAATTACACCTTTACGCCCTTTAACTGCAACCTGAATGAGGCGTTAAACATTTCGCCTCAATACATGCATTTTGATATTACCGGCAAGTCGAACCCGGACGGTAATCCTGCCGCAGAGAATTTTGTGCTTGACAGTAGCCGTTTCTCTATTGTTGCCCGGGTGGATCTGCCTTTCTTTGGTGCGGTCAGCGACTTTTCGATGGAGGATACCCTGGATTTTACCTTCAACGACATCACCAATATTGATGAATTTGCCTTCAGGATGGTGACGATGAACCGTTTTCCTGTGAATATTCAGTTGCAGGCGTATTTTGCCGATAGTCAGTATCATATTCTTGATTCACTGATCTATGATCAGAATTATGTCCTGATAAAGGCAGCAGCTGTCGGAGGAGCCCCTTTATACAGGATCATCGAGGATCCGCCGCCGCCTGTTTATACCTACCTGCCAAAGCCCTTAAACCGGGAAAGGCTCAGCAGGCTTGCCAACTGTAAAAAGATGCTTATCCGTGCCGGGTTGAGTTCAACCAATAACGGACTTGTCAAAATCTATTCGGATTATAATCTGGATGTCAGGATGGGAGCCAGGGTTACTATTAACTACTAAGCATTACCGGCCATGGATCGTAAAAACAACGTCGCTTACCTGCTGGGATTGTTGTGCCTGTTAATGGTTCGTCAGGCTTGTTTTTCGCAGGAAACGATCAATCTTGCCTTTCTCAGGTCTGTTCCACAATCGAACAAGATCAACCCGGCTTCCGAGATTCCTTATGACTGGTGGATGGGTATTCCCGCCCTCTCCTCCTTCCATGTGGGATTTAATAATTCCGGCTTCAGGTATAAGGATGTCCTGTATAAGACAGCCGATGACTCACTGAGGGTAAATGTGGAGGGTTTTCTGAACAGCCTTGATAAGATCAATGACCTCTCGGTTGAAATGCAGACAGAAATTCTCGGATTTGGTTTTCACGCTAATGAATATTATTTCGAATTAAGGATGTCAGAACGGTTTTCCAGCTCTTTTGTATACTCCAAAGACCTGATGTCATTTCTGCTCAAGCTGAACGGGCAATTTATCGACAAGAAAGCAAGTTTTTCGGGTACGGGTCTGAATGCCAGTTATTTCCATGAAATTTCGATGGGTGTCAGCAGGGATTATGATGAAAGACTTACTGTGGGGGCGCGGTTTAAATTCCTGTCGGGGGTGCACTTACAGTCCATTCTGATATTGAGATCAATACGAGTTTTCCCGGTCTGGAGATTGATCCGATTGATTCCTTAGGGTTCAGTATTAATAACACAAAATTTGTTTATGACCTGACCCATGTCAGAAACCCGGGATTCGGGCTGGATGTGGGTGCTCAGTACAAGCTGACTGACCAAATAATCCTGGGTGCTTCCGTAACCGATCTTGGATTTATCAGCTGGTCGGCGAATACCAGGAATTATGTGAGCAACAAAACAAAGCACTCCTATACGTTTGAGGGGATTGACATCAACGAGTTCTTTGAGCATGATACCATCAGCCTGGGAAAGCAGTTTGAGAAAGTTCTTGACTCGCTGAAGAACAATCTGGGTTTCATTACTACCTATAAGCATTACAACAGTCCCTTGCTAACCCGTCTGAACTTTACGGGTCAGTTCGATGCCTCTGAAAGAGACCACTTCGGTGTGCTTTTCCGGATGGAACTGGCCACAAAGAGGACAAAACCGACGTTGTGCGTGCAATACAACCATGAATTCGGGAAAATTTTAAATGTAATGACGGGATATTCCCTTACTACCGGGAATTACCTGAACCTTGGGCTGGGGTTTTCGTTAAAACTCGGGGCATTTCAGTTGTACATGATTACTGATAATGCTTATGCTTACCTGGTTCCCAAGGATTTCAAGTCGACCAATTTTCAGTTTGGGATCAATCTTTGTTTTGGGGACAGGAGATTTGAATAACCTTTTTCCTGCAGAATTTTCAGTGTCATTCTATGTAAGTTCTCAGTGACTCTTTGTGAAATTTTCAGCTCAGGTATTAGATGTAGTAAGCTGATGGACAAGAAGTAAGCATTTGTTTATTTGGTATTTAGGTTTCGTTCGTTGTAGGGGGCTGAAACGACACAGAGTTACACGGAGAGGAGGCACGGAGTTGCACGGAGGGAGTATTCTTTGACAATTTACTTTAGTGTCTGATAATCAGTTATCAGTGCAACTCTGTGCAAGTTCTCCTTGACCCTTGGTGAAACATTCAGTCTACGTATCAGACCAAGTCAACGAAAAAAAAAGGACGAAAAATTTCCATTTTGGCTTTAAAAATCATCTATATGTACATAACCCTAAAAGTTTGTGTATATGTTTAAAGAAGAAAAGTTAACAAACCTCATCCTGGGAAAGGCTTTTGAAGTACATTCTTTATTAGGGCCGGGATTATTGGAATCAGCCTACAGGGATTGTCTGATGTATGAGCTGGTAAATGCAGGGCTTCGTGTAAAAAGGGAGCTTATGTTACCATTAATTTCAGAACTCCTTACTCCACGCAGTCAGAACGAGCGGAAATTTTAAAAATCATTGTTAACTGAGTTCCTGGAAATTGTGTTTCAGTTTCATTTAACAATTTCGCCAATTCAAAAGTAGCTTTATTAAATCTTTGAGC
>JAPLDE010000177.1 GCA_026391855.1 Bacteroidota bacterium
AAAAACCTGAATGTGGGCACCTTTATTTACGGTGTGGGTGATCAGACCAATAATTATGTGATTGAGAAGTTCTGCTACCATAACGAGATTGCCAACTGTAATGCATTCGGAGGTTTGTACCAATGGTGGGAATTGATGGATTATGATACCATAGCCAGTTCTCAGGGAATATGCCCATCGGGATGGCATGTCCCTTCAAACCCTGAATGGGACCAGATCATCAACTACCTGGGTGGATACGGAGTGGCGGGTGCCGCATTGAAAGCAGGAGGCGGGTCAGGTTTTGAAGCCCTGCTGGCAGGATGGGTGTTTAACTGCCAGAAATTCAGGCAAATGGGAGTTCAGGCCTTCTTCTGGAGCTCCAGTATCTATAGCTATTCATCGCTTTACGCCTGGTCAAGGATACTGTCATGGAATGGCAACAATGTTGTCAGCATGTACGAAAACCAGAATGACGGACTGTCTGTCAGGTGTCTAAAAGACTGATTATCAGATAATTACGTGTGTCTTTCCTGATCCTGTAATCATTGTCAATCCGCATTCCTACCAGCCATACAATTTTTTCGCCTGAGCAAAGCACCCGGCAATTTTCTTTTTCGGGGAGGGATAGTTTTCTGTCGGTCAGAAAATCACTGATCAGTTTGGTTCCCCTCATTCCATAAGGCTTAAAGGAATCACCCTGTTTCCATTTTCTTAAAATCAGCGGAAATACTGTTTTTTCAAGGTCCAGGTTAGCAAAACAAGCGTCCCTGTTTATGGTAAACCGCCCGGATACCAATCCTTTGCTGAACTTTAGCCTGAATGGAAGTGCAGGATGGGAATAAAACCAGGACCTTTTCTTTTCAGGGATGATAAATTCGGGGTTATCGTCAGCAGGTTGCCGGATGGGTTGAATGATCAGCTTCTTCCTGTCTTTTATAACCCTGTGGGTGGAAGAAAGGAATTGCTTACCGGATTGTTTATGGAGAGAAGAAAAGATTTCATCAGACTGTTTCCGGGAAAATCCAAAAGGTTCAAGCATAAGGAAAAGCCGGGTTTCCGGCTGATTTTCTGATAAAAGGGCCCAGATATCCAGAAAACACAGGTCATTTTCCTGGTGAAGGATCTTTGTCCTGAAGGTTTCGGTCATCTGGCGGAAGAGTTGAACTTCTTCCTTAATCCTCTCTATGTTTCCGGTCATAACCTGCTGAAATTCAGGTTGAATGGTGTTAAAAGCCGGAAGAAGCAGATGACGGATCTGGTTTCTCAGGTAATAAAGTGAGTCATTGCTGCTGTCGTTCCGGAATTCAACATTATTTTCGACGGCGAATTGTTCGATTTCATCGCGGGAGGCATATAGCAAAGGCCTGACCCGTTTTTCCTGTTTAACTGGAATGCCGGTGAGTCCCCGGATTCCGGTTCCCCTGATCAGGTTAATAAAAAATGTTTCAAACTGGTCGTTCATGTGATGGGCTGTTGCCACTGCCTGGAAACCTTTTTCTTCGACGAGTTGCTGAAACCAGGAATACCGGAGCTCCCTGGCGGCCATTTGAACGGAAAGTCCCTTGGATTTTGCATAGTCCAGCGTATCGAATTTCTTAACAAAGACCTTGATTTTATGCTTGTTGGCAAAGGCCTTCACAAACTTTTCATCCCTGTCGGATTCTTTTCCACGCAGTTTAAAATTGCAATGGGCGATGGCAAAAGGAATGTTGCATTGTCTGAAAAGTTCCGCCATCACCATCGAATCAACACCTCCGCTGACGGCCAGCAGCATAGGCTTTGCCTCATCAAACAATTGTTCTTTTCTGATAAATTGAAGAAAAGTGTCCTTCATACCGGGGAAATTAATACACCTATAATCCAAACCCCTTCTCCTGATTGGAAAGGGGTTTGGAATGAGGATAGGGTCGCAACCTTTTACCGCGGATCAGTTAACAAGGCAAAACGCCTGATTAAATGGTCCAGGTATCACCACTGTTCAAGAGTTGATCAGTAGTTTTAATCGGGCTATTTTCTTTGGCGAAGCGGATCTGTTCCACTACGCTGTCATCATAAGTCGGATACATGGCAGAGCGGATTACACCGAGTGCGACCGGGAACAGCGGAGGCGCCATTTTAGCCAGCATCAGGTGGATACCCGGATCCTGTTCATATTGATCGTGTACCAGCAGATCATCGGCAGTGATCCCGTTTTCTCCAATGGTAACTATTTCCAGGCGATTATCATTGAAACGGAGCCCTTTGTCTTTGTTTTTACCAAAAATCATGGGTTCGCCATTCCTGAGCACTAGCTGGAAGTCATCTTTGATGTCCTTTGCAGTAACCTGCTGATGTACCCCGTCGGCAAAAATGACGCAATTCTGCAGTATTTCCATCAAAGAGGTCCCGTCATGCTTGGCTGCTGCGAACATGATCTCAGTCATCAGTTTAGGGTTGGTATCAACCGCTCTGGCAAAGAAAGTACCCTGGGCACCCATTACCAGTTCTCCAATGTTGAAAGGATGTTCAATGGTCCCCTGTGGTGAGGTCTTTGTCACGGTATTCATCGCTGTTGTCGGAGAATACTGGCCTTTGGTAAGTCCGTATATCTGGTTGTTAAACAGAATAATATTGAGGTCAATATTTCTCCGTATGACATGGATAAAGTGATTACCGCCAATGGCCAGGGAGTCACCGTCACCGGTAGCAACCCAGACACTGAGATGGGGGTTGGCAATTTTCACACCGGAAGCAATCGCTGCTGCCCTGCCATGGATACCATGGAAGCCATAAGTATTCACATAATACGGGAAGCGGGAAGAACATCCGATACCGGAAACCATCATAAAGTTTTCTTTTTTGTAGCCAATCTTAGGGAAGACATTGGCAACTGCAGAAAGAATGGCATGAGCACCACAACCCGGGCACCATTTGACCATCTGGTCACTGACAAAATCCTGTTTAGTCAGTTCAACCTTCGATCTTTCAACCGTAGGATTTTGGATATCTTCAGACATGATTTATTCCTCCTTTAAAATTTCAGTGAACTTGTTTGTTAATTCGTTTACAACAAATGGGAGACCCTGTACCTTGTTGTATTTCTGGTAACGGAATTCAGGGTGCAACATTCTCAGGTAATAAACAAATTGTCCTGAATTTAATTCACACACCAGTATTTTCCTGAATTTGCTTAAAACCTGGGTTGTATTTTTCGGTAAAGGCATGATATAATGGAAATGTGCCTGTCCGACCTTTTTACCCTGTGTCCTGAGTTCATCAACGGCGTATTGAATAGCCCCCTTGGTGCTTCCCCAGCTAACGACAAGGAGATCGCCCTCCTGATCACCATATATTTCCTGTTCAGGAATAAAATTGGCCACCTTCTCGACCTTATTGGCCCGTAAATCAGTCATTAACTGATGGTTCTGAGGATCAGTGCTCACGGTACCCATGATGTTTTCCTTTTCCAGTCCGCCCACCCGGTGCCTGAGGCCTTCTGTTCCCGGGATAGCCCATTTTCTGACAAGGGTTTCAGCATCCCTGAGGAAGGGTTTAAAATCGGGGTCATTAGGCTTGGCCAGGGGAGGTTTGATAGCCGGAAGGTCCTTAACCTGAGGTATTTTAAAAAGTTCAGATCCAAAGCCGATAGCTCCTTCCGAAAGGAGGATACAGGGAGTCATATGTTCCATGGATAGTTTTGCTGCCTCATAGGCCATATAGAATGCATTGGCAGGGGTGGAGGCGGACAGTACGATAACCGGGCACTCACCATTTCTTCCAAACAAAGCCTGTAGCAAGTCGGATTGTTCCGATTTTGTAGGTAAACCTGTAGAGGGTCCGCCTCTTTGAACATCCACAATAACCAGTGGCAGCTCGGTCATAACCGCCAGCCCGATGGCTTCACTCTTCAGCGACAGTCCCGGGCCGGAAGTACTGGTAGCTGCCAGAGAACCCGTAAACGAAGCCCCGATGGCGGAGCAAACCCCGGCGATTTCGTCTTCAGCCTGGAACACCTTCACACCCAGTGATTTGTGCTTTGCCAGTTCCATAAGGATCTCTGTTGCCGGGGTAATGGGATAAGAACCAAGGAAAAGTGGCCTTCCCGATCTTTCAGAAGCAGCAATAAGTCCCCAGGCCACGGCAATGTTCCCGGTAATGTTCCGGTACTTGCCCTTTTCCATCGTTGCCTTTGGAATGGTATATGTGGAACTGATCACTTCAATGGTGTCGGCAAAGTTATAGCCTGCATGGAGAACTGTCTTATTAAGCTCAATGATCTCAGGCTTCTTCTTGAATTTAATATTGAAAAAGGCTTCAGTATTTTTCAATGGCTTGTTAAACATATAGTACAGAATGCCAAGAATGAACATGTTTTTGCTCTTGTCGGCAGTTTTATTATCAATTCCCATGTGCTTCACAGCATCTTTGGTCATTGTTGTGATAGGAGCCTTTATAACATGGTATGTGTCGAGACTTCCGTCTTCCAGCGGGTTGGTCTTGTATCCGGCCTTTTCAATGGTTGACTGTTCAAAAGTGTCGGTATCTACAATGATTGAGGCGCCCTTTTTAACCCATTTCAGGTTCGATTTTAACGATGCAGGGTTCATTGCAACCAAAACATCGCAAAAGTCTCCTGTTGTTAAGATTTTTTTCCTTCCGATATGAACCTGGTATCCGGAAACTCCGGCTACAGTGTTTTGAGGTGCACGAATTTCCGCTGGGAAGTCGGGGAAGGTTGCCAGGTCATTTCCATCGAGTGCGGCTGTTTCTGAAAATAAGGTGCCGATCAGTTGCATTCCATCACCGGAATCGCCAACAAATTTGACTACAATGTCTTCTAAATCAACCACTTGCTTAGGTTTCTTCGCCATAACAGTGTTTTTTAAAATTAATCTGCAAAGTTACTCCTTTTAGAGAAACTGAGTCTATTTGATTGAATTATTTTTAAGGGAGATTGGATTCATTTCAGCGGAATGTGATCACACAAAAACATTATTTCGGCTATTTATCGTTCTAATTAAAAAATAATTGATTGGTGTTTTTATTCTAATTGGTCGGTTAATTAAAATATTTTCCGAATAATATAGATAACCAACAGATTGTCAACAGTAAAGAAGAATTAAGTTTGTCAAGGAAATCAAATAGAAAATAGCATGATTTTTGTAAATGATCAGTGAATATCAATAGTTCAAATCGTTAAGTAAAGTAATTTGCAAAAATTGTAATTAATAATTTATAAATTCTAATTTATTGAAAAACAAGTAATTGCATAATTCTTAATTAGTAATTGAGTAAATATTTTGCAAAAAAAATCAAATGAATAAAATTATTTTCAGTCTTTTACTATAATGTTTTGATTAACAGAATATTTAAAATATCTTTGCACAATTATCAACAAATTAAAGAAATGATTAATTTAAACTTCACAGAAAAGGAACTGGAAACCCTGCAGGAGTATTTCCAGTCTGAGCTTTATAAAGCAGAACAGAAGATCGACAGTATTCGTGGTATTCTTGACAAAATCGGGAAGAAATACGGAAATGTCCAGAAAATAGACAAAAAGGAGCGCAAAAAGCGTGAGAAATTGTTGAAAAAGGATCAACTACCTGAACCGGAATTGAAGGAAAGAAAACGTCCGGGAAGAAAACCAAAAGTAAAAACCGAAACCGACCTGGTCGTGGAACAGATTCTCCCTAAAAGAAGAGGAAGACCCCCTATTAAGAAAGAAGCATCAGCAGAGGTAACGGTAAAAAGAGGAAGGAAAGCTGCCAGTGAAGAAAAGGCAGATGTTATTCAGGAGAAGCCTAAGCGCGGTCGCAAACCCTCGATTAAGACAGCTCTTCAGCAAGTTGCTGCCAGCGAAGAAGTTATTGTCGTGAAACGTAAGCCGGGTCGTAAACCGGCTGTAAAAACCGAAGTTCCGGAGATATCAGAAGTCACAGCTGTAGTTAAAGAAAGACGTAAGACGGGTCGTAAACCTGCTGTAAAAACCGAAGTGCCGGTTGTATCAGAAGCCACAGTGGTAGTTAAAGAAAGACGTAAACCGGGCCGTAAGCCAGGCATAAAAATTGAAAAACCGGAAGTTAAGGTTGAGATGATGCCGGATAAACCCAGACGTGGCCGTAAACCCGGTGTTAAAATCGGAAAACCGGTTGATGCTTCAGAACCGAAGGTTGAAACCGAAAAACCAAAACGTGGAAGAAAACCTTCAAAAAATATTGAAAACGCAGAAGCAATCATTAAGACAAAAGTCGAAAAGAAACCAAAGGCAAAAGCTGTAAAGAAAGTGGAGAAAAAAAAGGAATTAAAAGGCAGCGTTCCAAAAATTCCCTGGGGTGACTGGATCCTGAATGTAATTCGTGATAACGAGAATAACCTGACACTCGACCAGATACTGTCAACTATAGCACTACGTCTCCGGATAGGTGCTGAAGACATGCAGGGTGCTGAAAGAAAAGTAAGGGAATTCATTGGGAAACTGATGAAATCCAAGAAAATCCTCCTTGTGGAAGAAGGAGATGCCATCACATACGCATTGAAAATAACAGGAAGAGGCATTTAATCACCTGATTATTTAGAATTGGTAAAAATTTGCAAAGTGATACACGCATATAATTAAACCTGTATCTTTGCAATCACTTAGTTAATCATTCAAATCATTATTGATATGGCTTACAAAATTTCTGACGAGTGCACAGCATGCGGAACCTGTATCGACGAATGTCCGGTTGACGCAATTTCTGAAGGTGACATCTATAAGATTGATTCCGATATCTGTACGGATTGCGGCGCCTGTGCCGATGTTTGTCCGGTAGAAGCAATTGCACCGGAATAAAATGTCCTGGTAACAAAAACAAGAGGCTGTCTTATTCGTAAGGCAGCCTCTTTTCTTTATTGTATCCCTGATTATGGATCAGAAGCATTGAACCTGCCCGTTTTTCACCCTAAGATCAAAACCAAATCATCCATTGGTTGTTAGTTCGTCGGTATTCTCCGTAACCCGGTTAGCTTACTTTACGTAAATTTATTGATATATTTGGAGGACTGATATCCCGAACAATGGATAAAACACCATACCTGAGCAATATTGAACCGGCGCAACTGGATGAACTCTACCGGCTTTACAGGGAAGATCCGGGACAAGTGCACCGGGAGTGGAGAGTGTTTTTTGAAGGTTTTGAATTTCAACACATTACTTATTCCGGTCCGAAAGCCGAAACCCCTGTTGTCCCGGATGAATTTAAGGTGCTTAACCTGATCAATACATATAGACAACGTGGACATCTGTTTACCCTTACCAACCCGGTAAGGACCCGCAGACAATACCGGCCTACACTGGATTTTGAGAACTTCGGACTGCAACCCAGCGACATGGATGTCGCTTTCAATGCCGGGAATGAACTGGGTCTTGGAAAAGCCCCGCTCAGGGATATTATTTCCCATCTCAGGTTAACCTATTGCCAATCTATCGGAATAGAATACATGTACATCCGGCAGCCCGAAGTGGTTGACTGGTTGCAGAAACGGATGGAATCCACCAGGAATATACCTGATTTCAGCAGGCAGAAGAAACATCACATTTTCAGAAAGTTGTCGGAAGCGGTTTTATTCGAGAAATTTCTGCATAAGAAATTTACCGGTCAGAAACGTTTTTCGCTTGAAGGTGCAGAATCCCTAATCCCGGCATTGGATGCCATTATTGAAAGAGGAGCTGAAGTCGGAGCAGAAGAATTTTTCATAGGGATGCCTCACAGGGGAAGGTTAAATGTGCTGGCAAATATTCTGCAAAAATCACAGCAGGAGATATTCACGGAGTTTGAAGGAAAGGAATACGGCGAGAGTTACCTGATGGGAGATGTGAAATACCATCTTGGATATACTTCCGAACGTTCTACACTTAACGGGAAACGGGTCCGGCTGTCGTTGCTGCCGAATCCCTCTCATCTTGAAGCCGTCAGCCCTGTGCTGGAGGGACTGGTCAGGGGTCGTACCGACCGGGTTTATCCGGGAAATAGCGGAAAGATCACCCCCATTGTAATCCATGGCGATGCGTCAGTAGCTGGCCAGGGTATCGTTTACGAAGTAATCCAGATGTCTGAACTGGCCGGGTATAAAACAGGCGGAACCATACACCTGGTGGTTAATAACCAGATTGGCTTTACCACTAATTATCTTGATGCCCGCTCCAGCGTATATTGCACCGATGTGGCAAAAATTGTTCAGTCCCCGATCTTCCATGTAAATTCCGATGATGTCGAAGCCGTTGTCTTTGTCATTCAGATGGCTATGGAATTCAGGGAGCTGTTCAACAAAGATGTTTTCATCGACTTGCTGGGATACAGAAAATACGGACATAACGAAAGCGATGAGCCACGCTTTACCCAACCTACCTTATATAAAGCTATAGAGGTTCATCCGGACCCTCGTCAGATCTACCTCGATCAACTGCTTTCGAAACAAGAGATCAGCCAGGCAGAGGTAAAGTCGATGGAAGAGGAGATCCTTTCCCACCTGGAAACGGACCTGGATGCCTCTAAAAAGCTTGAGAATGCCAAAATTACATCCTTTCTGGAAGAAACCTGGCAGACAATCAGGAAGGCTACTCCGGATGATTTTGTTTCCTCTCCTGAAACCGGTGTTTCTGAAGAAATATTAAAAAAGATAGGGAATAAAATTACCGCCCTTCCTTCGGATAAGAAATTTTTCCGCAAGGTTGAAAAGATACAATCAGACCGACATGAAATGATCACCGGGGGACTTAATCTGGATTGGGCAATGGCTGAATTGCTGGCCTACGGAAGCCTTGTCAGTGAAGGTGTCCCTGTAAGATTAAGCGGTCAGGATGTACAAAGAGGGACTTTCTCCCAACGTCATGCTGTTCTCACTGTGGAAGATACGGATGAATATTACATACCGCTTGCTCATGTAACCGATGACCAGGCCCCTTTTACCATATATAATTCTCTTCTTTCTGAATATGGAGTACTGGGCTTCGATTATGGTTATTCCCTGGCCAGCCCGGAAGGGCTGACGATATGGGAAGCCCAGTTCGGTGACTTTGCCAACGGGGCCCAGGTCATTTTCGACCAGTACATTGCCTGTGCAGAAGAAAAATGGAAGATCATGAGCGGTTTGGTGGTTTATCTGCCCCATGGATATGAAGGTCAGGGTCCGGAACATTCCAGCGGTCGGATGGAACGTTTTTTAACCCTGTGTGCGGATGGAAATATTCAGGTGACCAATTGTACCACTCCGGCCAACTTTTTCCATCTTTTAAGGAGGCAGGTACATCGTGACTTCAGAAAGCCGTTGGTCATCTTTACCCCTAAAAGCCTGCTCAGGCATCCTCAATGCGTTTCTTCCCTCGAAGAATTTAGCTATGGTGGGTTTAAGGAAGTGATTGATGATCAGGATGTTGACCCAGTCAAAATATCCCGTGTGGTGTTTTGTACAGGCAAGATTTTTTATGAATTGAAAGAGGAGAGAACAAAAACCGGGAAGAACCATGTGGCCCTGGTCAGGATCGAACAGTTGTATCCCTTTCCTTTGGGCCGGTTGAAGCAGGTTATTGAGCGTTATTCCACGGCCGAAAGCTTTCTCTGGGTTCAGGAGGAGCCGGCAAATATGGGAGCCTGGAATTTCATCCTCAGAAGCTTTAAAGAAGTTGAATTGTTGCTGGTTGCCAGACCTGAAAGCGGCAGCCCTGCTACCGGTTCAGCTAAACTACATATACAGCGGCAGCGCAAGATCATCGAAAAAGCTTTCGGAGAATGCGAGTGCCAACGGGTGAAGGATGTGTGCCGTATGCTTTGTGCACCCAAGGAATGGGCGTTTATTGGCAATACAAATCAATAATAAATGATAATCAAGGTAACAGTACCCAGTCCGGGTGAATCGATCACACAGGTACAGCTGGCCAACTGGCTGGTCAGCGACGGCGATTATGTTGAAAAAGACCTGGAAATTGCAGAGATCGACTCTGACAAGGCAACTCTGGCTATTCCGGCCCCTGAATCTGGTAAAATTGCCTTTGTGGTTAAAGAAGGAGAGGTAATAGCCGTGGGAGATGTCATTTGCACCCTGGATACAGAGGCGCTTCCCCCTGCCGGGAAAAAAGGAGAGCCTTCTGCTGTCATGGAAAAGGTAAAGAAAGCAGTTATTATCCCTGATAAATCTAAACCAACCTTCACACCCCTGGCAATAAAGGTTTTATCTGACAAGGGACTGACCCGCCAGGATGCGCTGGATATACTGCAGCATAACCGTATTACCAGGAAGGATGTTGAAAATATTCTTACAGGACAACAACAGCATGGTACTGAAAGCTTTGGCTTAACACAAACTCCAGCGCGGGAGATTGAAAGAAGGAAGATGACTCCGTTGCGGATTAAACTGTCGGAGCGGCTGGTGGCGGTGAAAAACCAAACGGCCATGCTAACTACCTTTAATGAGGTGAATATGAGTGCGATACTTGGGATTAAAAACAAGTATTCAGAGAAATTTAAGGAAAAGTTCGGAGTGTCGGTCGGATTTATGTCATTTTTCACCAAAGCGGTAAGCTGTGCCCTTGAAGAATTTCCCCTGGTCAATTCGCAGATTGACGGGGATGAGATATTGGTCCCTTCATATGTTGATATGGGAATTGCTGTCAGCGGACCCAAAGGGCTTGTGGTACCCGTCATTCGCAATATAGGCAGTCTTTCACTGGCTGATATTGAGCGTAACGTTAAAGAGCTGGCGGCAAAAGCCAGGAATAATAAGTTAAGCCTGGAAGAAATGACGGGCGGCACTTTCACTATAACAAACGGGGGTGTTTTTGGCTCCTTGATGTCAACCCCTATAATAAACCCGCCCCAGTCAGCCATCCTGGGCATGCATGCCATCATTGACAGGCCTGTTGCCATTGAGGGAAAGGTAGTGATCCAACCGATGATGTATATTGCATTGTCCTATGATCACCGGATCATCGACGGACGTGAATCGGTAAATTTCCTGGTGAGGGTGAAGGAAATGCTGGAACAACCGGTCAGGTTGTTGTTTCAGGGTAAGAACCCTGATACGGTTTTACTGGGATTGTGAAGAATAAATTGATAGGAATGCAAAAAAAAGTTGATTTTCTTGTACTTGGTTCCGGGATTGCAGGTTTGAGTTTTGCCCTTAAGGTGGCCAATTACGGGAAGGTATGCATCGTTACCAAGTCCACCGCTTACGAATCTGCCACCCGCTATGCACAGGGTGGGATAGCCACTGTAATGTACACACCTGACACCTATGAAAAGCATATCAGGGATACCTTAATAGCCGGGGATGAACTCAATAATGAAAAAATTGTCAGGCTGACCATTACAGAGTCGACAGAGAGGGTGAAGGAATTGATAAACTGGGGAGTGGATTTTGATAAGAACACCACAGGCCAGTATGATCTGGCCAAGGAAGGCGGGCATTCGGAGTTCAGGGTGCTTCATCACAAGGACCAGACCGGGTCTGAGATAGAGAATGTGCTTCTTGCCAATGTAAGAAGCCATCCCAACATTGAATTGCTGGAAAATCATTTCACCATTGATCTTATTACCCAGCATCACCTGGGTATGCTGGTAACCCGGAGAACACCCGACATCTCCTGTTTTGGCGCCTATGTTCTAGAAAAGAAAACTCAGCAGATCAGAACCATACTGGCAAAAGTGATTATGGTGGCCACCGGTGGTGCCGGGAATGTATACAGCGTAACCACTAATCCTCCCATAGCCACCGGCGACGGAATTGCCATGGTGTTTCGTGCCAAAGGGACTGTGGATAATATGGAATTTATCCAGTTCCATCCTACTTCCCTGTTTAATCCTGTTGAGAAACCCTCATTTTTGATCACCGAGGCCCTGAGGGGTGCGGGGGCGATGTTGAAAGACCACCAGGGACGGGATTTTATGGAAAAATATGATAAAAGAGGATCTCTTGCCCCCAGGGATACGGTAGCCAGGGCTATTGACAACGAACTCAAACTAAGCGGGGATGATTATGTTTACCTCGACGCCAGGAATATTGACAAGATGATCATTCTAACTCATTTCCCGACCATTTATGCCAAATGCCTGTCTATCGGGATTGACATTATGAAGGAGATGATCCCGGTTGTGCCGGCCGCTCATTATGTTTGCGGAGGGATCAGGGTCGATGAATGGGCCAGGTCATCTATAGTAAACCTCTATGCCGCCGGGGAATGTGCAGCAACCGGGTTACACGGAGCTAACCGTTTGGCCTCCAACTCCCTGTCGGAGTCACTCGTGTTCTCCCACCGTGCTTTTATGGATGCCACCAGCAAAATAAACTCCATTTCCTTCTGTGAAGGAATCCCCGACTGGAATGCCGAAGGAACAGTGATGAACGAGGAAATGATCCTTATTACACAATCACTCAAGGAGTTGCAGAGCATAATGACCAATTATGTGGGCATTGTCAGGTCGAATCTCAGGCTAAAAAGAGCGGAAGACAGGCTGAATATCATCTTTAACGAAACCGAAGATCTTTACAACAAATCAATTTTGTCTGAAAAACTTTGCGAGTTGCGCAACCTGATCAATGTTTCGTGGATGATCATCAGGTTTGCCCAGGCAAGGAAAGAAAGCAGGGGTTTACATTATTCGCTGGATTACCCGAGAGTACCCCGTTAATCCCTTAGAAATTTTCCAGCATCTCTTTGATTATCAGTGTCATATGTGGCTCGGATGCGGAAGCGGCCTTGATGACATCTTCATGTGAAACCTCAACGATTTTTCCGTGTACACCCAGGTCGGTGATCACACTGATCGCAAAAAGGGACATATTCATGTGCCGGGCGATAATGGCTTCAGGAACGGTTGACATACCTACTGCATCGGCACCAAGCACCCTGAGGTAGTGATATTCAGAGGGTGTTTCGAAAGTGGGTCCTGTAACGGCCGCATAAACTCCCTGCTGGTACCTGATCCCTTCACGTGTGGCTATGGCAATGGCCTTTTCAATAAGGGTATGATCATAAACCTCTTTCATGTCAGGAAACCTGGGGCCCAGTTCATCATAATTCCTGCCCAGCAAAGGATTGGTGCCCATCAGGTTTATATGGTCCCTGATAAACATGCAATCTCCGATCCCGAACTGAGGGTTAAGTCCTCCACTGGCATTGGACAGGATCAATAATTCCACTCCCAGGAACTTCATTACCCTGATAGGGAAGGTTAACTCCTGCATGGTATATCCTTCATAGAAGTGAAAACGGCCCTGCATGGCAACAACATCCTGGCCGGAAAGACGGCCCAGTATCAGCTGCCCTTTGTGGCCCATCACTGTTGAAACGGGAAAGTCCGGAATATCCTTGTAAGGGATGACCTCCTGGTTGCTGATCTCATTCGCCAATCCTCCGAGTCCTGTACCCAGGATGATCGCAATCCGCGGTTTCCTGGTGGTTTTTGAAAGGATGAAATCAGCGGTTTTTTTTATTTTTTCTAACATAATCCAACATCTGTTGATCAAAAATGAGTTTGTCCTGTTTATGAAATTCTACCTCAATAGGCAGATAAAAGGCATGGACACTGTCCAGTAAAGTCGCCAGCGAGCTGTCTCTCAGACGCATAGCATCTTTTTCAGTAGTGATCATCACCTTGTTTCGGGTCACAATATTATGAAAAGTTTTGCTGATAGTACCTGCATCTTTTAAGGTGAAGAGGTGATGATCGGGAAAAATCATCTTTTCCAGTTCATTGAAAAAGTCCGATTCTTTCAGATAGATCTCCAGCGGATCAGGGTTTGCGATACCCGTTACCATCAGTACTGTGTTATAAGATGATTTGCAGGGCGAATCTTCCTTCTCAAAAAGCGGAACAGGCATTCCGTAAGTAAGGTAAGAGAAGAAGAGCTGTTGATGGGGAGCAGGTTTGATGTCTTCTTCAAGACTTCTGCGGGTAATAGGTGAAAAGATCTTTGGAGTTTTTGTTTTTATAACAATATCAGATCTTTTTGCACCTGATCTGAATTCCCGGAGCATGCCCACCGGAAAAATATAATCTTGTGTATACGGCTTGTGGTAATCGGTCAGAACAATGGAAATACCGGATTTCACAGATCTATGCTGGAAAGCGTCATCCAGCAGGATGACATCCAGATCAGGATATTGGGCCAGCAACCGGCGAATGCCCTCTTTCCTGTTTTCACAGACAGCTACAGGAATATCTTCAAATTTTCTCCTGTATTGTAACGGCTCATCACCTATGGTCTCAGCAGTGGATCCGGGATCAGCCAGCAGAAAACCCCTGGTTTTTCTCCGGTACCCCCTGCTCAGGGTAGCCACTTTGTAATCTTCCTTCAATAATCGTATAAGATATTCAATATGAGGCGTTTTACCAGTGCCACCCATGTTCAGGTTCCCAACACTGATCACTGCAACCGGAAAGGATTGAGATGAAAAAATACCACTATCAAAGGCTTTGTTCCTCAACCAACCGATGAGTCCGTATATAAGACCGAAGGGAAAGAGGAGCAGCCTGAGTAAAATCATTCTGTTAAATTTGCATTCCTGTCATCCCTTGCCGTAATTTTGATAACGGGTTTAGTTACCGGGGGAACAAGTTTGGTTGGCTAATTTATGCACTTTTTTCTAAATAAAAGCAAAGCTTAGCTTGAGTATTGCAATATAAAAAGAATATTATATGAAGATCAGGGAAATTATTAGCTTTCTGGAAAAACAGGTTCCTCTCTCTTTGCAG
>JAPLDE010000060.1 GCA_026391855.1 Bacteroidota bacterium
ACTCGAGCTTCCCCTGATCCATGAATTGAAACTGGAGCAACTACGGAAAAATATAAGTCGTTTGAAGGGGGAGTATAAAGCAGATACGATTATCGCAAGAAACTATCCGTTCTTTCATCTTGGTATGGCCGACTGGTCGGTGATATCCACCCAGGTACCTTCAGAAATGACCCAAACGCAGTTGAACCTGGGATTGGGAGGCATACTGGCAGGCGGAGAAACAAATATTAACATCTTATATGATAATTCGAAAGCTTTTACCTTACAACAACAAAGATATTTGTGGAGGTATGCCAACAACAATCATGCAGCCCTCAGGCAGGTGATGTTGGGAAAGTTACCGGTTTCCTCTGTTTCAACCTTATTTTCCCCCGTGATAGGCACTCAAATAACCAACACCCCGACATCCTTCAGAAAATCATTTGGTTCATACACCATAAGCGACCATACAGAACCCGGCTGGATTGTTGAGCTTTATGTTAACAATGTTCTGATTGATTACGTGAAAGCGGATGCTTCCGGTTATTTTTCTTTTCAGATGCCCTTGGTTTATGGTAATTCTGAGGTCAGGCTGAGGTATTTCAGTCCCTGGGGAGAAGAGAAAAACAGCATTCAGAACATTAATATTCCCTTTACTTTTCTCCCTGTGAATGACCTGGAATATACTGTCAGTACCGGGATGGTAGAGGATACAAGCCACAGCCTGTTTTCCAATGCCAGAATTAATTATGGACTTGGAAGGAGAATAACCCTGGGAGGTGGGATGGAATACATTACCAGTCTGACTCCCGGAAACTTTTTACCCTTCATAAATACCTCATTTTGTTTTAACTCCGGACTTCTATTTTCTTCGGAATATACCCATGGAGTCAGATCAAAAAATACGCTGACCTGGCATTCCCGTTCCAATTTTCAACTGGAAGTCAACTATACCCGCTATAAAAAGGGTCAGACAGCCATAAGTAATAATTACAGCGAAGAGCGAAAGCTGTTACTATATATGCCTTTTCGTCTGAATAACTTATCGATTTATTCCAGACTAATTGTAAATCAATATATTACTCAGGAAAGTACCAATACATTGGCAGATTTTATGGTGACAGGATTTCTCTGGGGGGTTAACACAAATTTTACGACTTATTATCAGGCTTATGACAATTCAAAACCAGCCATATCCGGGAGTCTTTCCCTCGCCTTCAGATGCTCACAGGATCTCACTCTTCTGCCTCAAATATACAGGAATGGTTTTTTGAAGATTTCCTATGAAAGATATTTTTAAAATTCTGACGGTTTCTTTCAAATAGGGCTGAGGTATGATCTTTCCATGGCAAAAACCAGTGTTATTGCAAACCTGCATGGGAAGGTATCGCAGTTTAACCAGTCAGCCACCGGAAGTCTGCTTTATGACGGGAAAACCAATTATCTGGCTGTGAGCAATCGAAGCAGTATAGGCAAAGGAGGAATTGTTATTATCCCCTTCCTTGATGTCAATTGCAATGGGATTCACGAAAAGGGAGAACCCAGGGTGACCGGGATCAATATTAAACTCAGCGGCGGCCGTATAAAAAAAGACAATAGTGATTCCACGATCCGGATTTTCGATCTTGAACCATATACCAGCTATTTACTTGAGCTTGACCGTAATAATCTGGAGAATATTGCCTGGCAGTTAAAGAAAAAAACCTACAGTGTGGTAATAGAACCAAATAACATGAAATTGGTGGAGATACCCGTTGTTGTTTATGGAGAAGTAAACGGAGAGGTGTTTTTAAATAAGAACGGAAGCCAGAAGGGGCAAGGTCGCATATCCGTCTGCTTTTTTCGTGATACCACGCTGGTTGCCAAAGTGTTAACCGATCCTGACGGTTTCTTCAGCTACCTGGGGTTTCCCCCCGGGATATACACTGCAAGGATAGATACCGCACAACTAAAAATCATCCAAATGGTCTCTAAACCAGCTTTATTAAAATTTACTGTTCTCGGGAAAAGAGAGGGAGATCTGATTGAAGGTCTCGATTTTGTTCTTTCAACCTCCTCAAAACCAGCTCCAACAAACTCCACAACCCCCATACCTGAGGAATCCATAACCCCCATCAAACCCGAGGGATCCACAATCACCGGCGAAACTGAGGTATCCACAACCCCCGGTAAACCTGGGGGTCTCACCACCACCTTTGCCATACAGATCGGTGCTTTTGGCAGGAAGAACAATGCCCGGGAGGCACAGAAAAAACTGCAACAAGTTGTAAAGCAGCCGGTTGTAATTATTGAGGAAGGTAATATTTTTAAAGTCAGGATAACGGGATATCCAAGTCGTGTAACTGCTCAGGCAGTGCTACCGGTACTGGAAAAAGCGGGTTTTATAAAGGTATTTATTATAGAGGTGAAGTAAATGTGTTGATTTGATGATTTAAAGATTCAATTATCAGGCTATTAGATTATTAGCTATACTGACGTATTGTCTTACCTGTTATAATTATTAAAATGCCCTGATAGCTTCCACGTTATATGTCAGGTCTTTATAGTACGCGATCTGAAGGCCATAATCGAATTTCTGTTTTAAGCTCAGGGAGGAACTGTTCTCGGAAGAGCTCCAATAGACTAATGAGGTAAAGTTACCGAGTCCGTGTGCTTTTAAGACCGAATACATACGGTTCAATTCATCTTTGCTGGTCAAAAACCAGTCGTCATATCCATTTAATACTAAATCGTAACAAAGTCGGGCTGCAATACCTGCGATTGTACAAGCTGGTACAATGGAGAGTCCAGCATGGCTGAGCCGTCGAGTGCGCTCCCATCACTGTTTATTCCTATATTTTGCGGATAAACAGTCAAATTCAGCGACAAAAACAATGCAAAGGTTATTAAAAATTGGTTTTTCATATTTTTGCCTGATTTCCATGTTATAAGAACAAATTTACGTATTCGCTTAGTCATTTCATCCTGTCGGTGACAAGAAATCCAATTAAAGATCATTCATGGAAATATTGTTCAGCCAATATGTGTTTATTTATTTGGATATTGATGATTGACAAAAACATAGCCTTGCCGGAAGGCCATGATTAAATCCAGAAAAAAGGAATGGCTATTCTATGATCAACCGTGTAACTTCTGACCTGTCGATGTTCGTTAACTTTATTATGTAAATTCCTTTTAACAGACTGCTAATTATTATTTCTGTTATCTCCTGTATTAGTTGTTGTTGCATGATTTTCTGCCCTTCAATGTTATAAATTGAAATGGTATTTTGTTGACCCGAATTAAGTCCTTTTAAAGAAATAAATAATTTGTCTTTTGAAGGATTGGGATAAACCTCAAAGGACCTTTCAAGATCATTTTTTTCTGCGGTTCCGTTTACCTGTAATATGGGTCGCACCCAGATACCCCCATGAGTTCCTGCATAAATGCTGTTCCCGTTTATCGCAAAGTCCATGATCGTAAAATTGGTTAATCCGCTGTTAATATCAACCCAACTATTTCCGTTATTTAATGACTGGAACACACCACCACCCTGAGTCCCTGCAAAGATGACCGTATCGCTAATGGCTAATGAAAAGACAGTACTATTGGTCAGTCCATCATTCACTGCAGTCCAAGTATTACCATTATTGGTAGAAAGAAACACCCCTTCATCCAGTGTTCCTGCAAAAATAGTATTCCCGCTTATGGCTAATGCAGAGACAGAAGATGAGGGTGGTAAACCGTTATTCGCTGAATTCCAACTACTTCCACTATCTGAGGAATAATATATACCATCTCCCTGAGTTCCTGTAAATATGTCATTCCCATTTGTGGCCAAGGTCATAACAGGATAATTTGGTAAACCTGTATTTACCGGTATCCAGTTGTTCCCATTATTTAAAGACAGGAACACACCCCCAAAACCGGTTCCTGCAAAAATGTTGTTCCCATTAATGGTTAACGAGCCGACAAAATTGCAGGTTAACCCTGTATTCACTGAATCCCAACTACTTCCATCGTTTGACGACAAAAACACACCCCCGCCATTCGTTCCTGCAAAAATATTATTTCCACTAATAGCTAATGACAGAACCTGCATATTTGTTAAACCACTATTCACTTCAGTCCAGCTGTTTCCGTTATTTGAGGATAAAAACACGCCACCACCATATGTCCCTGCAAAAATGTTATTCCCACTGATGGCCAATGTCATAATCACCTGATTTGTTAAACCCGTATTTACCGATACCCACTGAGCGCTTACTGCATTCATTAAGCATACCAGAATAGTTGTAAAAATTCCTTGTTTTTTGAATGATAAATCCATTGTTTCAATGTTATGTGATTTTTTTCTAAGTTTTTCCTCTGTTTATCAATTTTAATTACAAAGGTCCGAGGGCCCTAAATAATGTTATTCATGAAGCGTTTGTGAAATTAAAGAATTTCATGTAAGTTTGACATAGATTTTATTAAAATGATTATTTAATTGATCGTTTTGGTCAGATCAGGCAAAATCACCGGCAAATAACCCTTTTAAATTTATCCGGATGAAAACATTGATTCTCACCACTCTGACCCTCTTTATGGGGTTAACTGTTTTTTCACAGTATGCTGATCCTCCGGGAGATAATCCTGGTGTTCTTTTTCAGATGAACAAGGAGTCTTTGAAGAATTTTCAGCAGAAAAATGCGGACAAGCCTGTCCGGACAGGTAAAACGGTCAGGAAGATCCAACCCCTGGCACAGCCCGGTTCAATTGATCCGACCTGGGTTGAACGTTTTCAGACGGTATTGGACAGTGTGTGGACAAACAATAATGCTCATGGTTTATCCGCTGCAGTGCTGGTTCCCGGCGAAGGCCTGTGGACAGGTGCCAGCGGTTACTCCTCCGATACTGTCCCGATAACCACAGAGATGCGTTTTGGCATAGCCAGCAACACCAAACTATATATTGCAGTGACGCTTGCAAAGCTCCAGGAATTAGGGATTCTGTCGCTCGATGATCATCTTTACCAGTGGCTTCCCGCTTTTGCCCATGTTGATTCCACTGCCACCATACGGCAACTGTTGTCCCATCAAAGCGGCATTTTCGATTTCTGGAACGACAATGCTACCGCTTTCTGGAACATGATACTGGCTGACACTTCGCACTTCTGGACTCCGGAAGAGGTGCTGGCAACCATTGGAAACCCTCATTTTGTGCCGGGTCACGGATATAGTTATTCCAATACTAATTATACCCTGGCTGCTTTGATTATTGAAGCAGCGACCGATACAAGCTGCGTTCAAAAGCTGCACGACATTGTTTTTGATCCCCAGGTAATGGACAGCACCTTTGTGGGTGCCCGGGAATCAAGAAACGGCCCGGTAGCCCATGAATGGGCCTGGTCAGTGGGTGAAATCGTTAATTCTCCGATGACATCGGCATACAGCGCACTTGGGTTCGCCGGTAACATACTTTCCACACCCCAGGAAATGGTACAGTGGTACAGTGCCCTTTTTGGAGGTGGAATCCTTTCGGAATCCTCACTGAAACAGGTGGTTACGACTGACCCGACTTCAACCTACGGCTTGGGAATTATGGACCATGAATACCTTGGTCATCATTTTTATGAGCATGATGGGGCAAATATCGGCGACCTGTCGGAAATGGTTTATGATATACAAACGAAATCAGTTTTTTGTATCATGACCAACAGCCGGGAGAATTTTAATTTAGGAGATCTTATCGCACCCATGATGGAGGTGTTATGGAACGAATATCCCAGGAAGCCGAACGATGCCGGCATCACTAAGATCATCAATCCCTGGGAAAACTCCTGCAGCAACTCGCTGACACCATCAGTCATATTGAAGAACTTCGGAAGCCAGGCCCTTACCTCGGCAGACATCCACTACCGTATCGACGTAGGAAATGTCACCACCTTTCACTGGACCGGGGCTTTAAATTCAGATGACAGTGCTATCGTAATTATGACAACAGTACCGGAAGATCCTGGTTTTCATACATTTACCTGTTATACTTCAAACCCCAATGGTTTACCGGAAGGCTACACTTACAATGATACCCTCAGAAGCAACTTTTTTGTAAATCAGGTCACAACAACCCTCGACAGCCTGGGCGAAAGCTTTGAAGGCCCGCAATTTCCTCCGCCCGGATGGGTTGTCAACACTAACTCGGTATATAATTGGGGAAGGACCTCCCTGGCAAAATTCAATGGAAATTACGCTGCTGTCAGAAACAACTGGAACGATCCGGGGGTAGGCAACATCTATCACCTGAACCTGCCCTTTATCCATATATCTTCCGGAACAAGCCCCCTTCTTTCTTTCAGGTATGCTTATGCCATGTATCCGGGCGCTTTCGGAGATACCCTCCAGGTGCAAATTTCAACCGATTGCGGAATCACCTGGCAATCGCTATTTAAAAAAGGAGGCCAGAACCTGCAGACTGTTTCCAGTCTGACCGGGCCCTTTTATCCTCAAACAGCCGGCCAGTGGAAACATGTCAGTATACCGCTGGAAGCCTATCCGGGGGATGCCCTTATCCGTTTCCGTGAAGTGAACGGGTGGAGCAATATTCTTTACCTCGATGATATACATATCGGGTCATCAACAGGAATTTCCGAACACAACCCTGATGCATTCCTCATAATATATCCTAATCCCGCTTCTCAGGAAATAAGTATCTCCGGACTCCCCCTCCATTCAGCCATCCGGATAACTGATCTGACCGGTAAATTGCTAATAACAAGGCAAACGACAGACGAATTGACGACCATGGATATTTCCCAACTTTCACAAGGTGTTTATTTTGTACGTACAATACTGGGAGTCAGGAAAATAGTGAAAATGTAAACAATACCGGAAACAGGAAATTACTCCATTTTCACAATTTTTCCTGTTTTCAGCAGTAGTCTTGAATTATCCTCCACCCTCAGTTGGTAATAGTAATTCCCTGACGGATAGTTACTTCCTTTCCATTCACGGCTGTATGATCCCTTGGTCTGTATTACTCCCGGGACAAGTTCAGTTACCAATTCTCCAAGCACATTATAAACTTTCAGCCAAACTTTGCCATCTTCAGGGATACTATATTGAAAATATGTATAGTGAGTCATAGGGTTTGGATAGGGGTTGATCCACAGTTCATTTTCTGTTTCTGCTATTGTTAGCCTGGGAAGAATTAATCCTACCCGGTTGGTATTTCCTTCGAAATCACTGATCTCAGACTCAGACCCGCAACTTAGGTTGATTTTTGATTCCAAAATGGGTGTTATCAATCTCATTTTCAGATATATAACAGCTTCTCCTGCGTTAACTTCACAAGCTTGTTTGCCGTACCAGGCCAGCCGTAGTTCCCCGTTTTCCATATGAAAAACCAGGTTTTCCTCATCCCTGATTGTTTTTACGTCAATCAATTCAAGGTTTTCGGCCGGGTATCTGATAACCAGTGACAAGGCTCCCAATTCACCTGTTTCACTCAGAGCAACAGGAACCTCAAAAGGAAGACCGGGTTGAACCGTGATATCACCCTTCTGATAAACAGGCAGTTCCATTTTAAAAGGAGGCAGATAGCTACCATCTACATCACCATAGCACAAACCTTTGAAATTCTGGGTTAAATCACCAGCAATGACGTTTATTTCAGGATTATCAAAAACCCAATCTCCAACCGGAAAGGTTTCAATGAGCCCGACGAACCTTTGCATATCCTTAAGGGCATCAATAGTGTTAACATAACCGCTTCCATCCAGATCGGCAGCCTTCAGTTTCAGTCCCGAAAGGGGTGCAAGTTCAACAAAATGTTTCATGATCAGCAGTGCATCGGTGGCATTACATCCTCCCCAGGATTTATCACAACTGGCTTTTAACTGATAGGAACCAGGATTGATCTCATTAAACGAGAAAGCTCCTGCACCATTGGTTGAAGTATACTGAAGAGCCTGAATGCCCTGATAAAGGGTTACAGTGGTATTATTCAGAGGCGTTCCGGAAGTGTTGTTATAGGTGAGATTTCCGCTAACCACGAAGGAATTAATGGTCCAGTCGATACGGTTAAAGTTGTCATCATCATAAGCCTCACCGGCGAAGCCACCTGTGTAATTAATAAATTCGATGTAACCCTGGTCTTCCACTTTTTTGACATTGCTGGCCCCATTCCAGGTATTGGTTGGGAAATCAGCATGTTCAACCGACAGATACTGGTCATTGTTAACTGTAAGTAATGTTCCGCCCGATTGTCCATGGGAGAAGGAACAATGATTGAATGAATGGTCTGTATCGATTATTGCACCGGGCTTTACCTGGACACCGGCGGATGACATCCCCCTGAAATCGGCATATTCTGCGCTGAGTGTACCCCCGCTGTTTATGGAAAAAGTAAGTATGGCCGGACTTATAGCCCGGATGGAAGCGAGATTGCCGGCAACGCCCGGGAGCTTAAGCCACCCTCCATAACTAACGGTCAGCGATCTGCTTCCAGGAAAAAGCAGAGAAGAACCAGCAGGGATGAGCATCAATCCCCCATCATTAACGCTTACATTTCCGTCACTGTTAAAGATAAATCCTCCAAGGCTGAAAGTACCTTCGTTGACTGCACAAAGACCCGCATTGGCTGAGGTGAGGTTGCTGGTCAGCGTCAGCACGGAGGTAGGACTTTTATCAACATAAATACTTTTAAAATTCCCGGTTCCGGCAAAGTTTAATTGCTGATCATTCTCACCGGTAAAATCAGTAATACCGGTTGCATCTCCCCACACACCAGTACTGTGTATGGTAACATTTCCGCCGAATTTATGCGTTAACCCGGAAACAGCATATCCCCAGGTGCCTTTCATCACATCCAGGTTTCCCTCTGCTACAAGTTGATTATTTGGTTTAATCTTTCCGGAAGCTTTATCAATGATCAGGTTCCAAAATGTCTCTGAGGTGTAGGAGAGCGTAAGAAGCTGATCTGATGAACCATTGAAAATCACGGTACTGCCTTCATCTGCATGAAAACTTAAGGTGCTTGTATGAGTGGCCGTATTAAGGTTTGTCCAGTTCCCTCCAACGGTCAGGGTAAGATCTTCATCATCGGATCCGCCCATGTTAAGCCCGGCATTCAGAGCAATACTCAGGTCACCTTTCACATTCAGTGCCGAATGCTTGTTCATTTCCAGGGTTCCGTTTGTAACTTCCAGGTCCTGTGTAATATTGACGGTGGTGGAAATGCCAAGCTCTAATCCATCATAAGAAGCGTATGTTTTATTCAGGACCACCTTGTAAAAAGTCTCATTGGTAAGGATGTCGCCGCTACCCGAACCGTCGAAGATCACCTGGCAAGTCCCTTCTGTAAAGCCTGAAGTACCCACATAATTCGCCCAGTCTCCACCCACATTCAGGTCGTAATTGCCTGTGTTTTTGAGGGTTCCGGATAAAATAGACAGGTCATGTTTGACTATCGTTGCATTGTTTAATGCAATAGAGGTGGTTTTGTTGACAGCCAGGTCATAGAAGTAATTTCCGTTTTTGCACTGGATAATATAGGTTGAGGTTGGGCCTCCCACAAATTCCACTTTTCCGCCTGAAGGTTGAAAAGTATTGGCGGTATTGGCATAGAATGATCTTCCGACTTTAATGGTACCTCCGGTTATCAGGTCCTGACAGGTGGAAGAGATGGTCAGGTGATCGTCAGGGATGTCCAGCACTCCGCCAGCCATTTCCAGGGTGCCTTTTATGAAAAGTGTGGTGGATGGCTTGGTATACCGGACCAATCCATCGCTCAAAGTCAGTTTTCCATCCGTTTCAAAGTCAAAGGCGGAAGGCAGGTAGGCGATGCCACCGCTTACCTTCATCTCACCGTTAAGAGAAAGCGTGCTGTTTGCATTCAGGAAACCGGAGTCAACATCCATCAAAGCCGTATTGTTGACAAATAATGTATCCTGTGTTACCAGGGTTTTACTCCAGCAATGGAAGCTGTTTCCTGGAAACAGGGTCATCTTTCCGGCAACTACCATAGAATCAGTAGATAATAAAGAAATATAGGTATCAGGGGTCGTTCCTGAAGTTTTATTTATCTGAAGCGTTCCAAAAACGGCGTTTGATTCATTGCACTGGATGATCGAGAGGGCGCTTCCTCCAAAGATCACCGTATTCCCAGTCCCGAGGTTTGCATGCGTACCGCTTTCGAAACTCCAGTGTTTCTGAGCGATGATCTTCCCATTGGTAACCGTTGAATAAGACCCGGGTTGCCATGTCAGCTGGTAACCAACCACCAGGCTGTCACTGGCCATGTCCATCTGGAGGGTCCCGTAAATGTCCATCTTATTGTCTACTACAGTCTTCCAGTTGTATAACCGGTATTTACCTTTGGTGATCTTCAGGTTTTTACATTGCACTGTCCCGTCATAAGGCCGGGCATAGGTCGCAGTCCCGTTTATCTCAAGGTCATTGAAATGGCATCTTTCATCTATATACTGTACTCCTGAGGAGGGAGTACCATTGAAGATCACCCGGGAGTATGTCCCGTCATCGAAGCCCTGGGTTTGGGATGAAGTGGGGTTCAAATCGAACCAGTCATCACCCACATATATTAAAATGCTGTCCTGGCCAGCATCATTCGCGTTTAAGCCGGCTCCTCCGGAAATGTTGACTGTATTTCCAATGCTCAGCCTGGTACCGGTGTTTAATTCAAAGGTTCCGTCTTTTATATCAAGATCGTTCAACACGTTGATATTCAACCCTGTAGAGGATGCTGACTGAACTCCGTCGTAAGCGGCATAGGTCTTGTCAATCACCAGGTTGTAAAAGGTCTCATCATTTTTTATCATGGATGCGCTGTCACCGGTGAAAACGACAGTTTGGGTACCTTCATCCAGGCCGGCATCACCCACCAGGTTCTCCCAATGCCTTCCGACCA
This sequence comes from Bacteroidota bacterium, assembly GCA_026391855.1. Classification (GTDB taxonomy): domain Bacteria; phylum Bacteroidota; class Bacteroidia; order Bacteroidales; family CAIXZF01; genus JAKLIX01. The sequence continues at coordinate 10,864 of JAPLDE010000060.1, forward strand.
TCAGTGCGCAACTGTCCAGTTTCAATGTACCATGCAGAATCATCAGGTCGTTTTTAACCAGCACCGTATCAGCATAAACATCATCAAAATTCACACTGCCACCGGAGCGGTTTATGGTGAGGTGATTGAAATAATCCCCTGTGTTCAGGTGATTATCACTACCCCCGTGGTGGTCAAAAACGAAGGTCCCCCTGTCACACTGAAAATGACCGTTCGTATTGACAATATTGCCTTCTAAAATGATATTTTTTGCTGAGCTGCTGATAAAGGTATTGTTTGCCTTCACCTGCAGGTTATCGGTAATACGAAGGTCTTCGGTCGATAATGTGCTGACTTCTACATGGGCGGCAGCGCTTCCTTTCTGGCAAATAAGTGCATTAAAAGAACAGCCCTCTTCATAGCTTCTGATCATACTGGTACCATTACCGACAAAACTCACAGAACCCGCTGTCAGCTGTACGTTGGCACCGTTTCTAAAATCCCAGTCGTTATACACCTTTATTTCAGAGAGAGCAGAAGCAGATGCCGTTGAGCCGGCATACCAGACGATGTTTCCCAACACCATGAGGTCAGCATTGGGGTATAGAGTAAGGTTCCCTCTTACCGTAACATCTTCCGACACGGTAAGGATTTTAGGTCCGATAGTGAGGTTAGCATTATCATAAATCTGAATGGTTTTGCAGGTAGCGTTGGCTGTGTTAATCACAGGTGAAAAAGGTGTTCCGTCCGGGATTTTCACGTCTGTTTCATTATCAGGGACCAGATTTGTAAGCCAGTTGGCCGGATCGTGCCAATCGGTACTGACCGCCCCTGTCCAGGTTGCCTTATCAAGCAACCCAAGATAAAAGTTGGTAACAATCTGGTCGTTCGACCATACCGCCAGGCCATACCAATCGGCAGAAGTAACAGTAACCGAAAAGGATTCATCCAAACCGGCGCCCACATGGGCTGAACTTACCCATATGGAGGAACGGCTTGCATAATAGGCTGATCCGGATGATTTAAAAAGCCCGAAATCCAGGTCGCTGGTCGTATCCATACCTGACAAAGTGAAAAAATAAGTCCCTGGTTCTAAATAGACATCGAACATTTGCACCACAAACGGTACAAGATTGATCTGTATTAGCCAATACCCGCTATTAATGGTTTCATAACCACCATCGTATTCAATTTCTGCCTGGCCTGTGCCTGAGTAACGATAGGCTTTTATTCCCCGGTCGATTGAGGGGGAATGATGACCATCAACTACCACAAAATCAACCTTGTTTGAAGTGCCAGAAGTAACGATGGGAGCATCAAAGGTCAGATCCGGATACATTTCCATGCTCCAGTTTGCCGAGGAGTCCTGGGCTCTGACGCCCACCGCTCCCCATACGCTGCCTGACTGGAACTTATAGAAATCCGGCGCTGTTTCGGTCGTATCCAATGTATTGTGGTATAGTTCGGGGATGGAGCCTCCGGCATAAATGTTAAAATTTCCCCAGCTACCATCTGAAGCTTTCATTCCTGTCATTGTCCAGGCTTCTACTTTCACCCTGCAATGGTTAGAAAAACTCAATCCTGCAGGGATTACCCAGTTATATGATCCATCATTTTCCGTATTTGAGGTAATTGGGATCCAGGTCGTAAACCCGCCCGTGGTGGTATAATAAAGCTTCACCCAATCACCGGTCATGCTCTGGTAATCCCAGGTGATCTCACAAACATCACCTGCGTGATACCCCCCTAAGTAGGGCGTTGGGTTGTTTACATCGTCAGAGTAACGGGGGTCTCCGTAAGGCGTTAGCAGTTTAATGGCAGTACCATAGGCACCTCCCGGGAATATTCTGGTTATCCCTACCAGGGTTCTGTAGTTCCAGTATGCGTTTCCCGGATGCCAGGTGTCGTGAATGATCTGAAATGAATCAGAGGCATTCAGGTAGTAACCTACTCCTGTCATGGAGTGATACTGTACACCGCTCATCCAGATCCTGCCATTATCTGTTTCAGTGACTATATTGGTCCATTTATTAATATTAGGAAGGGACAGCGTATCCCAGGTGGAAGACATTTGTGAAAAATTATAGCTTCCGCATCCCGGACCATTCGCCGCCAGGGCTACACCCGGCCCGATCAGATCACCCCAGGTTCCTCCGGTCATCGAATCGGTCTGCATGGCTAAACAGCAATAATACTGTGTAGTGGTTACATTATAGTCGGTTTCCTGCTGACAATAGTCGTAATGCTGATAGTGGTGTTTCTCCAGGTTACCATAATGGTAGGTTGAATAAAAGCCATAGGCGTCATAATATCCAAGTGCCATAGCCCCGGCCGTGGGGCTGCAGCCATAGCTCCAGTCCAGGTTTTCCACCAGTTCTTCATGAGGAATAAGCGTCGTTGCACCCGCTGCCTCCTGGTTATTATTCGTTATATAGGTTTCCCAGGTCGATTTTGATGCCTTAGGCAGGGATTGCTCCCAGGTGCCGGTACTTGCCATTTTTACCTGAAATTCTTCCTGAGTTAGTGTTTCCATTGGAGGGAAGATCCGGACATAAACCACTTCATTTCCGTATTTATATTGATAATAATTGATGAGAGGCGTGAAAAAGTAAATCTTTTCCAGCTGAGGGTTGGTTGTATGGAAATAATTTTCAGCCATTTCCCTGATTTTTGCACCGTAGGCATATTCTTCTGAGATCACATCCTGAAATTTGATGACAGGGGCATAATCATATGTGCCCGACATGAGAATGTGCGCATATTCTCCCAGACGCCAGCGGGCGTTTTTATCAGCCGATAATGCTTTCGAGTTGTATTCCTCCGTAAGCAGTTCCTGGTCAGGAAAATCATTCCCGATACAGTAATTAAAGCACCATGCCACGATTTGGCCATCGGGCGAATAGTAGGGGATGGGATCCGCCGGACGGGCATCCCCCCAGAATGAAATGGCATGATTGTCGGCTAAAGCGGTTAAAACAGACAGGGGAACCTGCCTGCTGCTCTGTGTAAATGCCTGAATACCAATAAACAAGGTAAGAATCAGGACAACTGTTACTGATACCTTTGTTGACATGGGGATAAGAATTTGGTGAATATTTATACAGGGAAAGATCATCGGTTTTATCACAGTAAACCAAAAATATGAAAAAGTCAAGTATTTACAAAGAAATATACTAATTATTTTTGATTTTATAAAGACTTTACATAAGTTGCGCATAATCAGTTCGAAATCACGAGGCTATGACACCTGCAGGATAACCCGGAGCGGCTGGATCATAACAAGATACCCGTCAGCATCAGGTCTTGGAAATCAACCAATCTTTTGTATCTTTGCACCCCGTTTCACACCCACACTCACACCCAAACTCAAACCCAGCCGGCTTCATAGTTCAATGGATAGAACAGATGTTTCCTAAACATCAAATCCAAGTTCGATTCTTGGTGGAGCTACCGGACAATGTCCTTACTGCCCTGTAATTCAAGAAATTAAAGGGCTTTTCTTTCTTAAAAAGCACATAATAGGTACAAGGATTTTCAAATCATCTGCCCACTTTACTCCTGAAACCGGGAAAGTTGATATATTCTTGATGGAACTGAAATAAAGTATTCCATTTTTTTGCATCTTTACATCTTTATTAGCATTTCTCTATTAACTATCTGATATTAAATCATTTACTTTTCAATGTTTGAACAGACTTTCAAAAATATAGATGATATCCTTCACAAAGATGCTGGGTGCAGCAGTGAACTGGACTATGTGGAACAAACTTCCTGGATTCTTTTCCTGAAGTACCTGGATGATTTGGAGAGAGATAAAAAAGCGGCTGCTGAACTATCCGGAAAATCCTTCACAACAATTATTAATCCGGAATACAGGTGGGAAGTGTGGGCTGTTCCCAGGGGTAAAGATGGGAAACTGGATTACAATAAGGCCCTTACCGGGGATGATCTGAAGGATTTTGTGGATTTAAAGCTGTTCCCTTACCTGAAGAAATTTAAAGCCAATGCTGAGAGTGCCGATACCATAGAATATAAGATAGGAGAGATCTTCAGTGAGCTGAAAAACAAGATCCAGAGTGGCTATAATCTCAGAGAAGTAATTAACCTGATTGATCAGCTGAGGTTCAGATCCCATAAGGAAAAGCATGAAATGTCCCACCTCTATGAGGGGAAAATTCAGAATATGGGTAATGCAGGCAGGAATGGAGGTGAATATTATACTCCCAGGCCTCTGATCCGAACCATTGTGAAGGTGGTATCTCCCGCTATCGGGAATAAGATTTATGATGGTGCTGCCGGTTCAGCAGGATTCCTGGTAGAGGCTTATAACTATCTGACTGCCAGCAAATCCCTTACCACCAAAGAGGCTGAAACCTTACAGAAGCATACCTTTTATGGCAAGGAGAAGAAATCCTTAGCCTACATCATTGGTATCATGAACATGATCCTGCATGGGATTGAAGCACCCAATATCATCCATACCAACACTTTAGCTGAAAACCTGGCAGATATTCAGGAAAAGGACAGATACGATGTAGTGCTGGCTAATCCTCCTTTTGGAGGAAAGGAAAGAGCGGAGGTACAGCAGAACTTTCCCATTAAAACAGGGGAAACTGCTTTTCTTTTCCTGCAACACTTTATTAAAATCCTGAAAGCCGGAGGCAAAGCAGGGGTAGTGATCAAAAACACCTTTCTTTCTAATACTGACAATGCTTCCATCAGTTTAAGGAAGCAGCTGATTGAAAACTGCAACCTGCATACTGTTCTTGATCTGCCTGGTGGAGTATTTGCCGGAGCCGGTGTAAAAACAGTGGTACTATTCTTTGAAAAAGGATCACCCACCCGAAAAATTTGGTACTACCAGCTGAACCTGGACAGAAACCTGGGTAAAACATACCCCTTAAGTGAAAATGATCTGGCAGATTTTGTTGATTTACAGAAGAATAAAGCAGATTCAGAGAACTCATGGAGTATGGATGTGGCTTCGATAAACTCAGCCACCTGCGACCTCTCGGTAAAAAATCCGCATAAAAAGGAGGAGGTAAGTTTACGGCAACCGAAAGATATCCTTCAGGAGATGAAGGCACTGGACGCTGAAACCAATGAAATTCTTGAAAACCTGAAAAAATTATTATGAAAGATTCCGTTTCCCTGTTTGATGGTCATCAGATCAGGCGATTATATGATGAAAAAACCGAAACCTGGTATTTCTCGGTTGTAGATATCCTACAGGTTTTAATTCAGCAACCCGACTACCAGACTGCCCGAAAATACTGGAATAAGCTGAAAGAGAGACTTAAAAACGAAGGAAGTGAGTCGGTGACAAACTGTCACCGACTGCAACTGGAAGCGGCTGATGGTAAAAAATACTATACAGATGTTGCCACTGCTGAAACCTTGCTCCGTCTGATCCAGTCTGTCCCCAGTCCCAAAGCGGAACCTATCAAGCGATGGCTGGCCAAAGTTGGTTATGAACGCATGCAGGAAATGGCTGGATTATCAATACAGGAACATAAGCAGGTTAAAGGACTGAAAACCCAGAATTTGCGCGATCATATGAGTGAGGCCGAGCTTATTTTTACCGCCCTGGCCGAACTCTCTACCCGGCAAATTGCCGAAAGCATGAATGCTACGGGCTTGCCGGAGAACAAAGTTGCCGGTAAAAAAGGGGGCGGTATCGCTAAAAAAGCCCGGCTGGAACTGGAATCAAAAACCGGGAAATCCGTGATCAGCGGTCAAAACTACCTTCCTCCAAACAAAAAAGGACCTCCAAAAAAGCCTGAAAATGAAGAGTAATTGGGAAATTAAGAAGCTGGGTGAGGTTTGTTGTAATCTAGACTATCGAAGAAGACCAATAACACAAAAAGACCGAATTATTGGTGAAATTCCCTATTATGGGGCAACGGGTATTGTTGATTATGTTCGAGATTATATTTTTGATGAGAAACTCGTGTTATTAGGAGAAGATGGAGCAAAATGGTGTTCAGGTGATGATTGTACATTTATTGTTAAAGGTAAGACTTGGGTAAACAATCATGCACATGTATTAATCCCAAATAGGGAAATTCTTATTGATGAATGGCTTGTTTATAATCTTAATTTTCAGGATCTAAGTCCCTATATTTCTGGGATGACGGTCCCAAAGTTGAATCAGGGGAAAATGAATGAAATCGTTATTCCAATCCCCCCTCTCCCAGAACAACACCACATAGTATCCATTTTAGATGAAGCCTTTGCTGCCATAGCCAAGGCAAAAACCAATGCAGAACAAAACCTCAGGAATGCTAAAGAGCTGTTTGAGAGTTATTTGCAGAGTGTTTTTGAGAACAAAGGGGATGCTTCGACAAGCTCAGCAAAAGGGTGGGAAATGAAAAGATTAGGGGAAATTGCCGGTTTTAGAAACGGGATGAATTTCACAAAAGGAAGTAAGGGAGAAATTATTAAAATTGTGGGTGTAAAGGATTTTCAAAACAGTTATTGGGTTCCAATTGATGTTCTTGAATCTGTGACTATTGATGGGAAATTAAATGAAGTTGATCTATTAAAAACAGATGATATTCTGGCAGTCCGTTCCAATGGAAACCCTGAGCTTATAGGTAGAACTCTTTTAGCAGGAAATGTTCTTGGAAAGGTTTCTCATTCAGGTTTTACTATAAGAATCAGATTAAATACACAAAGTATTTATCCATTGTATTTGTGCCATTACTTAAAAACTACAAGAACCAGAAAGGAACTTGTTAAAAGTGGAACAGGGGTAAATATTAAGAGTCTTAATCAGGTTGCACTTTCCTCTTTACAGATCTCTTATCCCAATTCATTTACAGAACAGCAATCCATTATTGAAAAACTTGATTCCCTTTCCTCTGAAACCAAGAAACTTGAAACCATCTACCAAAAGAAGCTAGAAGACCTGGAGGAGTTGAAAAAGAGCATATTGCAGAAAGCATTTAGCGGAGAATTGACAATTGATAATTGATAATTGACAATTGATAATTGACAATTGACAATGGCAAAGCATGGAAAAACCGGATAAAAATTACGGGAATCTGCTGGACCGAATCTCTGAAACCTACCTTAATGGTTATCAGAAAGCGGTTATGCAGGTAAATACCAGCATGGTGGCAACTTACCGGGAAACAGGGCAGTATATTGTTGAGTTTGAGCAGGGTGGCAAAGTAAAAGCAAGGTATGGGAAAGCCCTGTTGGAGAACCTGTCAAGCGATTTATCACACATGCATGGAAAGGGTTTCAGCCGGTCTAACCTCAACTATATGAGACTGTTCTATAAGTTATACCCAATTAGTGCGGAGCTTCCGCAAAAATTGAGCAATTGATTGAAACACAATTATATGAAGGGAATGATAGGCTAGAGTTGGAATAAAAGAAAAAAAAGTTTGAAGATTAGATGGGAACTGACAAACAATTGATCCGGTACAATTCCAGCGATGGCAAAGCAGAGATTGACGTTAACCTTGCCAATGAAACAGTTTGGCTATCGCTGAATGATCTGGTCGTATTGTTTGATCGGGATAAATCTGTTATTTCCAGGCATATCGGCAATATTTTTAAAGAGAATGAACTGGATAAAGAATCAACTGTTGCAAAATTTGCAACAGTTCATCCAGAAGGAGGCAGGGAAATAAGAAGAGATATTGAGTATTTTAATCTGGATGTAATGGCATCAGAGAGCAAGTCCGAAGAGAAAGATATCATGATAAAATTGGTTTTCAACCTGATCATTGGCAATAATAAGGAGTTATGAATGAAGCCCAAACCAGAGCTGAACTGATCGATCCCCAACTGAAAGAAAGTGGCTGGGGAATACTGGAAGGTTCTAAAATACTGAGGGAGTTTATGATTACCCGGGGAAAGATCAGTACTGGCGGGAGAGCTAAACCATTAATTGCAGATTACATACTGGTTTATAAAGGCATAAAACTGGCAGCTATTGAAGCCAAAAGTGATGAACTTCCTGTAGGTGAAGGAGTTGCACAAGCCAAGAACTATGCAGAGAAAATGCTTCTGGATACCACCTTTGCTGCTAATGGAAAGGAAATCTACCAGATCTGCATGAAAACGGGTACAGAAGGCTTAATAAACTGTTTTCCAACACCTGAAGAATTATGGAATAAAACCTTCTCAGAACAAAATGCCTGGAAAGAAAAGTTTGATTCTATTCCGTTCGAGGATGTTGGAGGTACAAAAGACCTGAGGTATTACCAGGAGATTGCTGTAAACAAAACAATGACAGCTATTTCCAAAGAGAAGCAAAGGATACTCCTGACCCTGGCTACCGGTACCGGTAAAAC
>JAPLDE010000035.1 GCA_026391855.1 Bacteroidota bacterium
CACTGCATGCTCAGTTGGAAATTCATCAGCTGAAAACGAGGAATTTAAAGCTGTTAACCCTTCAGAAAGACCTTAATTATGTTATTCCACATACCGGAAGGTGTTTTGAAAATTCCTTTGCCTTTCATCAGAAATTCTGGGATTTTAAACCCTCGCAGCCGGTTACCGTTCTGTTCAACGATTTTTCAGACATCGGCAATGGAGGAGCCAATGTAATCCCTTTCAACTTTATTACTGTCGGCATCGGGACACTGGACTTCACTTTCGATATTCTCCCTGCGAATGAAAGGATGCAATGGCTGATGAGCCATGAATTGACGCATATCGTTATGTGTGACAAAGCCGACAGGACAGATCGCATATACCGAAAGCTCCTCTTTGGAAAGATCATGCCTGAACAGGAAAATCCCGTGACCATGATCTACAGCTATCTGACAACCCCCAGGTGGTACTCCCCACGCTGGTTTCATGAAGGGATAGCCACTTTCATGGAAACATGGCTGTCGGGAGGTATGGGTCGTGTACTGGGAGGTTATGATGAAATGGTGTTCCGTACAATGGTTAAAGAAAAATCCTACTTCTACCGGCCGGTCGGTCTGGAATCGGAAGGAACAACCATCGATTTCCAGGTGGGTGTGAACTCTTATTTATATGGTACAAGGTTTTTCTCCTACCTGGCAAACACGTACGGAGTTGAAAAAATGAAAGATTTCTGCTCGCGGACCGACTCCAGCAAAAGGTTCTTCGCCTTGCAGTTCAAAAAAGTTTATAAGAACAAACTAAGCAACGAATGGGAGAAATGGATCGCCTGGGAAACGGAAAATCAACAGAAAAACCTGGCGAAAATCAAAGAATATCCCATAACTCCCTTCAGACCCTTACTCAAATTCCCGCTGGGATCCGTTTCAAAATTGTGTTATTCCCGTGACGAAAGGAAAGTTTATGCAGCCGTAAACTATCCCAAAAAGATGGCCCATATCTGTTCCATCGACATTGAGAATGGCCATATGGAGAAAATCACTGATATTAAAGGCCCTGCTCTGTACCTGGTGACCAACATTGCCTATGATGATTCGACCCATACGCTGTTTATTTCCGACAAAAACAACAGCTGGAGAGGATTGCGCTGTGTGAACACCCTGACAGGCCATACAAGAAGGCTGATCAAATATACCCGCGCCGGCGATTTCGCCTTTAATCACAAAGACAGAGGATTATATGCAACGCAAAGCCGCAGCGGACGTATTACCATCGTTCGATTTCTCCCTCCATATAAAGAATGGACTGAAATTTATCACCTCCCGTTCGGTCATAACCTGTTCGATCTCGATGTGTCTCCCGATGGGAAGTGGTTGTCGGCAACCATGGCCGATGTGAACGGGAAACAACAGTTAATCCTTTTCAACATTTATGACCTGCTTCAGGGAAAAACTGATTATCAGGTAGTTTATGAATTTGAGGACAATTCTGCCTCCAACTTTACTTTCTCCTCAGATGGAACCTTCCTTATAGGAACATCCTATTATTCAGGCATTTCCAATGTCTTTCGCATCGAAATCAGGAACAAAAAAATGGAGATGCTGAGCAATACGGAAACGGGATTCTTCAGACCCTGTGAACTTTCAAAAGATTCCCTGCTTGTACTTGAATACCGGCATGACGGCCTGATGCCGGGGATTATCCGCGTGAAACCCATTAATGATGCCAATGCCGTTGATTACCTTGGACAAATGGTCTTTAAGAAGAATCCTGTTGTTGAATCCTGGATGCTTCCTCCGCCATCGAAAGTGAACATCGATTCTCTGTCAACATTCGATGGTAAGTATTCCATGATACCTGAAATGAAGCTGGCCGCCGCATATCCAATCCTCCAGGGATATAAGGATTACGTCTCCTATGGTTACCATTTTATGATTGCAGATAACATCTTTATGAATTCATTGAAAATGAACCTGTCCTATTCGCCGGCCTTCAACAACGATACCTTACCCGATCAGCAAAAGGTTCACTTCAGCCTGGATTATTCTTACCGTAATTTCAGTGTGGCTGTAACTCACAATTATTCAGATTTTTATGATCTTTTCGGCGACAACAAACTCAGCAGGGCCGGATATTCGGTTTCACTCTCCTACTCAACCGATATAACACAGCTTTCTCCTTTTAAGTATGGATATTCAGTTAACGCAGCTGTTTATGGTGACCTTGAGAAACTACCTGATTATCAGGAGATCGCAGCGACTGAAAAAACCATGTATTCCACGGTTGTTTCCTATCGCATGAGTTCCCTGCGAAAATCACTCGGAGGCATTGAACCGGAACAGGGTTACGATTGGAAAATATATGGACAGGGGCTTTATGTCGGGAAACAGTTTTTTCCGAAAATTTTCACAAAACTCGATCTGGGTGTTTTGCTGCCCATGAAGAATTCTGCTTTTTGGCTAAAGACTGCAGCAGGAGAAGGATTTGCCCAAAGGGACAACCCTTTCAGCAACTTCTATTTTGGTGGATTTGGGTACAATTATATCGATACAAAATCAGGTGGTCGTCAAGTTTCCAGAGACTTATGGGGTTTTCCCGGAACCGGGATCAATGAGTTGGGGGGAAAAAACTTTTTACGGGTGAAAGCCGAATGGAACCTCCCACCCCTGAGATTTCGGAAATTGGGATTTTTGTGGTTTTATATTACGTATGCAAGACTTAGTATCTTTGGGTCCGGAATCGGAACCAACCTGGATGACGCCACTTATAATACCACTACTTATAATTCAGGAGGACAGCTTGACCTGGAACTGGTGTTGTTCTCCCTGTTGAAATCAACCTTATCGGCCGGATATTCCAGGGCATATTCCAGGGATTTCTATCTGAGTGAAAATAAATTTGACACAAAACAAGAATGGATGATAACTTTGAGGTTACTTTGATATTTGTTCTATGATCCTTTTAAGCGCTTTACTTCCGGTACTCTTATTTATTCTCTTTCTATACTATGCTGACAGCTTTAAGCTGATACAGTTTTCTACCCTGTTTACCTGTGCTGCCTGGGGTTTACTGGCTGCTTACATATCTCTTCTCCTGAATAGCTGGCTGATGAAGCATTTTAATCTGATGCTGATGGAATATTCCGGGTATTCTGCCACCGCTATTGAAGAGAGCCTGAAAAAAAGGATGGAATATTCAAGGTATATTGCCCCTATTATTGAAGAAACCATGAAGATGCTTATCTTTATCTACCTGATTTCCAAAGGCAAAATCGGATTCATGGTTGACGGGGCCATTTACGGATTCTGTGTGGGTGCTTTCTTTTCCCTGTTTGAAAATACCTTTTATTTCTATGACCCGAGTAATCCAAACCCGATGGTCTGGGTTATCAGGGGATTCGGCACTTCAATGATGCATGGCGGAGCCACTGCTGTCGTATTATTGTATGCCATGAAGTCGATTAATGTCAAACAAAAAATCGGACCTGCCCTTCTGACTGGAACGGTGTTTGCCATGCTGATCCATTCCCTGTTCAACCATTTCTTCCTGAACCCGGTGCTCTCCACCATTCTCATCATCCTGGTACTGCCTCCGGTAATGATACTGATCTTCTACTCCCATGAGAGCAAACTGAGAAAATGGCTGGATGTTGAATTGTCAACTGAGGTTGTCCTCCTGAAAATGATCAAAGAAGGAAAATTCGGGGAAACCCATACAGGTCAGTATATCATCAGCCTGAAAAACCGGTTCAGCAAAGAAGTCATTGTTGATATGCTTTGTTATATAGGATTATACACCGAACTATCCATCAAGGCCAAAACGGTCATGATGTTGAAAGAAGTCGGGTTGCCCTCTGTAAAAGAGCCTGGGATTGAAGGAAAATTACTCGAACTGAAGGCACTGCAGAAAAATATCGGAAAAACAGGTTTACTGGCTATTTCACCAATTCTCAGGATGAGCCAGAAAGACATATGGAAATTGAGTCTATTGCAGTAATTATCTGTATATGAACGACATTCATAAAATATTTCTGTTGGAAGCGATACGGATGGCTGAAGAGAATGTCCCTTCAGGAAAAGGAGGACCTTTTGCAGCCATTGTGGTCAGGGATGGAAAAGTGATCGGTTATGGAGTTAACAGTGTTATTGCCAAAAACGATCCGACAGCCCATGCTGAAATAGAAGCGATCAGAGACGCATGCAGAAATATTTCATCTTTCCAGCTGACCGGCTGTATCCTCTATACCAGTTGTGAACCTTGCCCGATGTGTTTCGGGGCTATTTACTGGGCGAGGCCAAAAGCCGTTTATTTCGCCGCTTCACGATCTGATGCAGCCGATGCAGGTTTTGATGACTCCTTTATTTATTCCGAAATTGATATTTTACCAGGGCAAAGGAAAATACCCGCTTTCCACATACTTGAAAAGGAAGGCGCCAAGCCTTTTGAGAGATGGAAAGAACATCCCGGTAAAAACCTTTATTAGACACCCTGCCTGAACGGATCATCCTGTTCAAAATCAGGACGATAAAAATCAGAACTCTCATAAGCCTGTACCCACCCCCTTTCAAAGCCAAGGCTTTCCATCTCCTTTATAACTTCCTCATATTCTTCAGGATATAGCTTCCTTCCCAACTCCGGGAAAATAAAAGCCCGGTGTGAAGGATAGTATTGTGACATCAGTGAAAGATGAACAGATACAGAGAGCTCTTCAGCAATAAATCTTAATACTTTTTTTGAATTCTCCACCTCGCCCGGCAGGACCAGGTGTCTGATGACCAGTCCTGAAACAGCCACACCCTCATCGTTGATGATCAGGACAGATCCTTTCTGACGGTACATTTCCTTCAAGGCAAGGGCAGCAACTTCCGGATAATCAATAACCTGGGAGAATCGGGCAGAAAGGGAGGCATCCATATACTTCAGATCAGGCAAATACACATCAATCTTTCCTTCCAATTCCTTCAGGGTTTCCACCTCATCATAACCATTTGAATTATAAACATATACTGGTTTGAATCCCCTGCTGTTCAACCCGGCTATGATCATTTTCACCTGGGGAACCACATGGGAAGGCGAAACAAAACCGACGGCATGACATCCTTCCGATAATAATGTTGAAATTTTCGAAAGAACTGTCTGATAATCTATTTTAAATCTTTCATTATCAATTTCATTCGAACTGATTTGATGATTCTGACAGAAGATGCATTGCAGGTTGCAATGGGTGAAGAAAATATTGCAAATACCACTTTTCCCGCTAATTACAGGTTCTTCTCCATGGTGTGAACCAATGGAGGCAATAGTAAAATCAGGGCCTGTCCGACACCAACCCAAATCACCATGGATACGGTCGATACCACATTCCCTCGGGCAAATCGCACAATTTTCTATTGCTGCAAATTCCTCAGCAAATTCAATGTTACCGGGGTGTTCGTCGTCATCAGCAGCTGTCATTTCAGAGAATTAAGTATTTCTTAACAACAAATTTATATGAGTATTGTTAATTTGGCAGCATTAATCTTTGAAATGCCCATTCTTTTCTTATCTTTACCGTTAATAACTCATAAAAAAAATTTTGCATTTTATTGCAAATTGATATATTTTTGAACCGTTCTACCTTTGTTTAGTATAAGTTTAACAATTAAAATAAAACCCCTACCATGAAAAGAGTTTTATTCACGCTATTTATTTTGAGCTGTTTCCTAGGTAAATCATTCGGGCAGGCAGAGGTTAATTTTGTTTTCAACCTGGCTTGCAAAGGTGATTCTACAACAATGATCGCTCAGGCGGCTGTACCTACGCCCGACAGCATCACCTATTATTCCTGGGACCTGAACGGAGATTTTACATTCGGAGACGCGTACGGCCCTGTCCTTACCAAACTCTGGCCCATTCCCGGCACCTATGATGTCGGGCTGAAAATTTATACAAAACTGGGGCTGATGGAATCTATCTACCGGCAAATCCCGATTGTAGACATTACTGCCAACTTCTCCTCCGAAAATTTTTGTTTTGGCGATGTGACCAAGTTCTTCAACCTGTCTACCTCCATTAACAGCCCTATCTCCAATTTTGAATGGGATTTCGGTACCACTTACCTCAGCAACCTGGAAAACCCGACCTATACCTACCTGGCTACCGGCAATTACAACATCTCTCTGAAAGTTTCCACAGCAAACGGCTGTACCGCGCAGAAAAGCGATATCATTTATATCAGCCCGGTTCCTGAAATAGCTTTGAACTATTCCCTGACCCCGGTTAGCACGGCCAATGGTGTTCCCACCTTCCAGTTCTTCAGGGGCCAAAGCCTTACCGCTAACGTAGTGATCAAAAATGCCTTTACTGATATCATCTGGTCCAATAAATCCCATAACGATACCCTGGTCATCACCGAAACCGGTTATTATACGGTTGAAGTGGTCAATGACAAGGGATGTTCAACCAGCCTGGGCTTTAATGTGCTGGTCGTGGAGGATACCAGGATAGTCCCCATGCCTGTTATTACTCCAAATGCTGACGGCTGGAACGATGAATTCAAAATCAAAGAATACCTGATGCCCGGTGAAAAGTTTGAGCTCAAAATTTACAATCGTTACGGTGACGAGGTATATGCCAGTTCAGATTACAGGAACGACTGGAAAGGGACCTACAAAGGCAATAAACTTCCGGATGGCTCTTACTATTATTACCTGAAAGATAAAAATTCCGGCACCATTTACAAAGGAGCCGTTAACATTCTTACCAACAAGTAATTTCATTGGACAAATTCTATTTAAAAATTTGAAAACCAGAAGCTTATGAAAAAGATAACTACAATAATAATCCTGACCTTTTTTGGTTTATCCAATCTTGTCCAAGCACAACAGTATCCTTACCTGTATCAATATATACTGAATAAATATTCGTTGTCGCCGGCATATGCAGGGCTGTACGGAGTAC
>JAPLDE010000135.1 GCA_026391855.1 Bacteroidota bacterium
AGCACCTGCTTTCCCGTCTCTACCTTTACCATGTACAATCCGGTTTGAATTGATCCAAGGGGATATCTTAACGTTTGACAGTTAAGGTTTCCCCTGAAAATATCTCGGATCTTCTTACCCTGAATATTATAAAGGGCGGCCTGTACCCGGGTTCCGGCGGTAAAACCGAGATCAAGTGATAATATCTTTTCCCCGTTATCCCAGCTTATCCGGATTTCATCTTTTCTTATTACGACAGGAACAACCGGTGTAATACTATCCACCACATGAACATGAATCTTCTTACGGTGAAGGGTAAGATTTGTAATGACCGTATTGTTGATGTTACAGGAATACCAGCCGCTGTCAGAAAAAGATATGTTATTCATAACCAGGTTACTATCAATATTACCCAGCATATCCACATCATTGTGCGTACATAGATATAAATTGGATGTACCTCCAGCTTTGGAATGTAAAACCAGGTCGCTTCCCTGTATAACGGTTGTATCAAAAGAGTAAAGAACACTGTCCTGGGCGTAATAGTTATCTGGACCAATAAATAAAACCGAATTGGGCTCAAGAGAACCAAAATCCAGGTTATTATATTGTAAGTAAAAATTATAGGACATCGTTAATTGACTTGAATAATCCGGAATAAATGTAAAATGATTATGACTAAGACCAATTACATTAATAACCCCATTGATCAGACTAGCAGGGAAAGCGCCATTTAAATTATTCATATTCAGATAAAAAAATTCCAGGTTTGGTAAATTAGCATTATCCCAGAGCAAAGGGCCGGAAAATTGGTTAATTGATAAGTCTAAATCAAAGAGCGTAGTCAAATTTCCCATTTCTTCAGGTATATGACCAGTGAGGTAATTTCCTGATAAAGAGATACTATTAATAAATATAAAATCACCAATACTTGAAGGTAGTTGTTCTGTGAGATTATTACAATTCAAGCTGATATCTGTAACAGTATTTCCACCTGGATTCAAAGTAATCCCATACCAGGAGGAAACGGGTCCGGTTAACCAATTTGTATGATTAATCCAATTTGGCCCCCCAGTTAAATTATACAGATCAACCAAAGCCATAGAATCCTGATAAACTACCTGTGCCTGAAGTGAAGAACCAAACACCAGGAAAAGAAGGATTGACACAATTGTTTTCATCACCTATCTATTTGGATAATACAAATTTAGCATATTTATGGATCCCTGGCTGCTTCAATTCAACACAATAAAGCCCGGATGGGTAGTTTTCCAGGTGAAGTGTGAATATACCATTTGCAATGTTGCTTTGAATATATATAGAAACGACCGTACCCACAGCATTATAAACAGTAACAACTAACTCTCCTTCCGAAAACCCCAAAGATTTTACCGATAAAGTTGGATTAAAATAAAATACTCCCTCACATGAGCTGTAAGGGAGTATTCTAATCCACAGCATAAATCCTATTGCTGGTGAGTTGCTCTCCAGCAGAGCTCACTTCCTCTTCAGATTTACAAGGTAAAAATAAAAAAAATGCCGAAACCTTGTTTTACAACATAGAAGGGACACGATATATCGTGTCCATTTGTTTACGTTCCCTTGCAGCCGTCAGGATAAATATTTCCTGTTAAAAAGCCATTTCTTACGATATGCCGTAACTTTATCAATTCCCGGATGTTTAATTAATTTAACACCATATTGCCATGAAGAAATCATCCATGTTTATTACCGGGTTGCTGGTAGGAACAGCAGCCGGTGCAGTGCTGGGCCTGCTTTTCGCTCCTGAGGAAGGCTCAAAGACCAGGGAAATGCTCAGAATGAAACTGGAAGAGCTGAAAAGGAAAAAGAAGAACCTGGAAAAGGCGATTTCGGACCTGCATGAGGAAATCTCCGGCCTGGGAGATGAAGACGAGGATTTTGATGAAAAAGAAAACCCCGCGGCCACCTAAAGGCTTTTGTCTGATCAAAAATAACCCACATGCCTAATCCGGTAGAATCAAATTTTGAAGAGCTGAAGAATAGTTTGCAGGAACTCCTGGAAAACAGAATCAGGTTGGTGAAGATATCGTTTACAGAAAAACTGTCTAAGCTTCTGTATTTATTTGTTTTTCTGATCGTTGTGCTTGCTGTTCTCAGCCTGCTGATGACTTTCCTTTCCATCATGATGGCCAGCTGGCTGGGCCAGGCCCTCAATAACCCAATGCTGGGAAACCTGATCGTTGCTGCTTTCTATGTCTTACTGCTGGTTCTGCTGATCCTTTTCCGCAAAGCGCTCATTCTTGATCCGATCACCCGTATGCTTTCTGCCATCATCCTTTCGGAAGATTATGAGGACAAATAAAAATATCGGTCAGCGGATGCCTATACGGTCGATGAATGACCTGCTGGCAGAAAAATACAGGGTAAAATCCCGGCTGTCTGACTCTCAGGCCAGGGCCGAAATAAGCTGGGTTAAACTCAAAGCCTCTTTCTCCATGGCCAACCTGGGCATACTGGCTGGTGAAAAGATATTGGGAGAGTCATTCACTTCCCTGGCTGGCAGTCTCTGGTGGATCTTCCATCTGAAAGATTCCCGGCTGGTAAAAGGAATACTGAAACGATTCACTAAAAAAAGTAACCCGTAATATCTATCCTTCCTTCTCATTATCAACCATTTCCATCTCCTCCAGCACATCCTCATCAAAAAGTTTGAGCTGATTTTCGCTGATGTAATCCGATTCAGGCAAACTGGAAGAATAACGGCTGAGGTGGTCCCTGATAGCCGATTTGATCATTTTAGTGGGCGTCGTCCTTTTGGCCTTGCAAAACCTGTCGATGAGCTGCTTCTGCTTTTCGGTTACCTTAAAGGTAATTTTCTTGTACTTGATCTTTTTAGTCTTCTTAGTCTTTTTTTTGACAGGCATAGCACTGATTTTGAATCAATTATCTGTTTTCCTTAAGAATTTCCTTCATGTCTTCAATGATCTTTTTCGCCAGGTTTTCAGCCTTGGAAGGGGAATCGCTTTCACTGTAGATCCTGATAATAGGCTCGGTATTGGATTTTCTAAGATGCACCCATTCCTTTCCGAACTCGATACGAAGGCCGTCGCTGTCGTTCAGGGGTTGCTGAAGGTATCTTTCTTTCATCTTCCTGAAGATCATATCCATTTCCATTTCGGGCGACAGGGTTATCTTATTCTTTGAGATAAAATAATAAGGATAGGTATCTCTCAGGGTAGAACATTTCTTACCGGAAAGTGCCAGGTGAGAGAGAAAAAGGGCAATACCCACCAGTGCATCCCTTCCGTAGTGTAATTCGGGGTAGATCACCCCCCCGTTGCCTTCCCCGCCTATCACGGCTTTTGTCTCTTTCATCTTCTCAACCACATTCACTTCCCCTACTGCAGAAGCAAAATAGGGTTGGTCATACCGCTGAACCACATCCCTCAGGGCCTGGGTAGATGAAAGATTGGAAACGGCTGGTCCCCTGTCAGATTGAAATACATAATCGGCCACCGCCACCAGGGTATATTCTTCCCCGAACATATCCCCGTTTTCGCAAACAATGGCCAGCCTGTCGACATCCGGGTCAACGGCAAAACCAACCTGCGACTTGGTTTCAACAACCGTCTTCGACAGTTCTTCCAGATTTTCAGGCAGGGGCTCGGGATTATGCGGGAAACGGCCATCGGGTGTGCAATACAGC
>JAPLDE010000240.1 GCA_026391855.1 Bacteroidota bacterium
ACCATAACAACCAGTGGTATGGCTGAAATCAGCCAGGAGAGGAATTTCAATAAGCTGTGTATCAGTTAATAAACAAGAACCGGTTCCTGCTGCATTGGGAACGGTCACGGTAAGGGTGACCAGGAAAAACCCTGCCTGGGTATAGGTATGGGTTGGGTTGGTAAGGTTTGAAGAGGTAAAATCACCAAAATCCCAAAAGGAGGAGGTGAAATTGGCGGATGTATTGGTAAACACCTTCGGGTTACAGGAGGATGGTGTGAAACCAACTGTTCCTGTTGGGAAACAGGGCTGACCGGTATCCGGAATACAGGGTTGAACGATCACATTTAAGGTGTTTGAGATCGAGAAACAGCCGTTGGCATCGGTCACGGTAACCGTGTAGCTGCCGGCGGTATTCACGGCAATACACTGGGCGGCAGGACCAAAGACCCCGTTCGACCAGTTATAGGTATAATTGGCATTTCCCAGCGCACAAAGGTTAACGGTGAAAGGAGTACCGGTACAGTAAACAAGCGGGTTCATCGTAGTGATGCTGGCCACAGGGGCACCGACATAACTGACGGTGAGCTGGGTTAAGGCTGTACAGCCACCTGCATCAGTGACTGTTAACTGGTAAAGCCCTGACTGGGTAATGCTGATGGGGTTTGAGGTTGAAGTGAACCCGCCGGGACCAGTCCATTGATAGGCGGAAAAAGCACCGCCTGTTGCATTCAGCAAAGCAATGCCGCCGGGACAGAGATTTCCGTTCTGAACAATAGTAGGATTGGGCGGGGGATTCAGATTTACACTGAGTGAATTAGTGGCCGTTAATCCGCAAAGAGTAACGGTAAGTGAAACAGTAACCGGCTGAGGGGCATTGTTACCCCATTCAACCTGTATCGAATTCGTTCCTTGTCCGCTTAGGATGGTGCCTGCATTAGGCAGGTTGACCGACCAGGTAAAAACGGCTCCGGCAGGATAGACTGTTGAGCAGGAATAATTACTGGTCCCGTTGGCGCAGGCGTTTCCCAGGCCGGTAATGGAAGGCAGGGGCAGGGATAGAAAGGCTGTTATGTTTTGAGTGGTTGTATCAGAAGAGCAATACGGTGATGAAGCCATTTGGGTAAAAACCTGAACCAGGAAAGGCGGCGTATTTCCCCAGTTAACCGTGACGCAGTTTCCTGTGCCATTGGCCGGGGTACCCCCTGTAAGGATCCAGTGGAAGTTTCCGCTCCCTGTTGCACAATATTGTGAGGTGGTATTGGGACAGATCAGGGTGTCACCCGTGATCTTAGGTGCTTGTGGCGGTGCTGAAACGGTAACGATAATAGTTGCAGAATCATTACAGGCAGCATTTGGATTAACCGGTTTGGCTGTAATAACAAAGGTCCCGGTCAAACCCATCCAGCTCACATTCAGATTAGGAGAAGGACTGGGTGAAAGAACAGGTCCTGAAGGAGAAATACTCCAGTTTGAAGGAATACCACCTGAAGCAAAATAGTTGGATGAACTATTGGCACAAGCCGTATTCAGTCCGTAAATACTCAGTTTTGGACGCAGCCGGATGATCTTGGTGGCTGTTCCGCCACAGCCAAGGAATGCATCGTAATAGGTAACTGTCAGTGTATCAATACAAGTAAAAAGATAAGAAGGCCAGCAGATCTGCACTTTCCCGCAACAGCTGGTGTCTGAAATAGTCCCGCAGGAGGAACCATGAAGGCTCCAGCTGAAGGTGGCACCGCTGAAATTCGGAATAGAATACTCCTCGCAATCGCCCGGACAAACTTTAGAAGGCCCTGAAATAACGGCAACAGCCGGAACAATTGGGATGGTGATCCAGGTAGTATCGGTACATAACCCGGTACATCCGCTCACATAAAGACCAAGATGGCCCAACTGACCTGCTCCCCAGGCAACTGTAACACTTTGCTGGTTCGAAGGTCCCAGTATAGTTCCGCCCAGGGCAAACCAATTGTAGGTACAGCCTGGCTGAGAAGTAGAATAAACCGCCGTGTCGAAAGCACATATAGTTGAAGGACAGGTAATATCCGGTCCCGGCTGATTATCAATAAAGATCGTACTGGTCACTGTATCAGAACAGTAACATTTATTAACAGCGATCAGCGTAATGGTATAGGTGCCTCCGTTTGCATAGGTATGGGTGGGGTTGGTCAGGATAGATCCTGAACCATCCCCGAAATACCACTGGTAGGAAATGGCACCTGTTGACTGGTTGGTAAAAGGAACGGGTGAATTCTTACAGGCGGATGCGGGATGGGTGAACTGGGCCACCGGAAGGTCTACTTTCTCGACACAGATCTTAGTGGAATCCTTGCATCCCCACTGATTGGTTTCGTAAACGGTCAGTGTTCCCAGGAAGGTCGAATCCCAGGTAACGGTGGCTGCATTGGTGGTGGCACCGGTGATCTGCAAATCCCCGGTTGCTACCCATTGGTAACTGCTACCCGTGTTAAAAGGAGTTGAATAGGTTACCCTGGCATATTTGCAAACTTTCTCACAGGCATCCTGACTGCCATGGTCCGGGCCGCCAACCGAACCATCCTGCCCGGGAGCGGAAGGACAGGTAGGGTAGGGCACATGCGTGATCACCGGGGATGGCTTCGGATGGATCGTTACATTGATAAAATAATAAGCAGGCGGGTTATTGGGTGATATCACTGTTACCAGCAAGATCCCGGTCCCGGGCATCCCCCAGGTTAACATCACAGAATCCTGGTTACCGGGTCCGATGATGCTGCCTCCGGTCGCCGACCAGGCATAACTTGCCCCGCCAATGGCAGGTATATGGTAAATCACCGTTTCTCCGGTACAAACTGATGTGTCTCCGGTAATTTGTGAGTATATTTGTTCTGCGGTTCCCACCATTAGGGCTAAGGTGAAGGAAACCAGGGTAAGAATTCTGTTCATTATTTATTAATTATTGGTGATAAACTATTTGGACTACTAACAAATTTTTTTATACAATGGACTGATAATGAATATATTTTAACAAAAAAATAACATGAACTCAATGAAATTTTTACTAATCATGGATGAGTTCTCACTGAATATGGATTATATTGTTTACGAATGATTATTTAGAGTAAGATATTTTTTAGATGTGCGGACGATTTCAGATTTCGAAGAAGGTGGATGATATCCAGGTCAGGTTCCATGTGGATGTGGAAGCCGAATGGAACCGGCAGATATACAACGCGGCCCCGACGATGACACTCCCGGTCATTACCTCAAGGGAACCGGGTCTGCTGAATTTTTACAAATGGGGATTGATCCCTTTTTGGGCAAAAGATGCCGACATTGGTCAAAAATTGATCAATGCCAAAGCTGAGACGCTTGCCGAAAAACCTTCTTTTAAAAATGCTCTTAAAAGCCGGAGATGCCTCATCCCTTCCGATGGGTTTTATGAATGGAGAAAAGAAGGAAATAAAAAGCAACCGTTCAGGATCTGCATGAAGGATGAGGGCCTTTATGCCTATGCCGGCCTGTGGGAGAGCTGGAAAGATCCTTCAGGTCAGACCGTCAACACTTTTGTTATCATTACCACCCGGGCTAATGAACTGGTTGCCGCTATCCACGACCGTATGCCGGTCATCCTCCTTCCGGAATTCGAAAAACACTGGCTCGACATTCAGCTGCCTTCCGCTGAAGCATTGCAATTTCTTAATCCCTTTCCTTCAGAAGAAATGAAAGCATATAAGGTGTCGGAAAAGGTCAATAGTGTCAGGAATGACACAGCTGAACTAATACTACCCTTAACCCCCTGATTGGTCAGAATAATCACTCACTAACCACAAAAACAACATTTAGTCCTATGAAAATTTTACTGTCTATTTTATTGACATTGTATATTGGCCTTGCTTTTGCCCAGAGCGACACCCCCTGCAACTCACCATTTCTCATGGTCAATCCGGTAACCTGTGGTTTTTCCCTTGGATCAACTTTTGGGTTGAATTACCAGTTTGATACAGCCAACGGGGGAGTGCCTACTTGCGGATTTGCAGGTTCACCCGACGGTTGGTACCGGGTGGTGGTTCCTGCTTCCGGTGCTATTGCCATAACCGCTGAAGCTGCCTCCATTACCGATGCCTCCCTGTCGGTTTATCATGGCCCCTGCAATAACCTGCAACTCATTGAATGTGATGATGATGACGGTGTGGACATGATGCCTGTCGTCGACCGTTCCGATTATACACCGGGCGATACGCTCTATGTCCGTATCTGGAATTCAGGAGGGACGATCGGCGGGACCTTTAATATTTGCGCCGTTGAGTCGCATTCCGATTGCCGGTCCGCCACCTTTATCTGCGGAGAGCAGCATTTAAGCAGCAATGCTTACGGGGCGGGCAGCAACCTCGATGCCTTCGGGGCTAATTGTATTCCTTATGAATACCAGTCCTATTGGCTCTGGTTTGTAATAAAAACAGCCGGCTTCCTGAAATTTGCCATTTATCCGGATACCCTGGCTACCGGCATTTACCCTGATTATGACTGGATGATGTGGCAGGATACCCTCGGTTTTTCTTTTTGTTCCAGTTTTACCAACTCATTGCCGGCCCTGGTATGTAATGCTACCAGTTCCATGGGATTATCAGGAGAAACAGGGCTCGATGCCACCGGGACCTCCTATAATGTTCCACCGGGGCCCGGAAACCCGTTCTGCCCCTTGCTTATGGTCCTTCCGGGTGAACGTTATTTCCTGTTTATCAATAACTTTACCACCTCTTCTACAGGCTTCAGAATATCATTTGCCGGAAGTACCTCAACCCTGGATTGCAATCCGCTGGTTACCGGAGTACAGGAATTGCTAACACAGCCTTTATCCCTCAAAATATTTCCCAATCCTTTGTCCGGACAGGGAGTCATTTCCTTTTATCTTCCTGAAAATGAAAAGGTTTCCCTTAAAATCTATGACCATTGCGGACAACTTCTTCATATCCTGGCTGATGGTGTTTTGTATTGTAAAGGACAGCATGAATTGCCAGTTAATTCATCTTCCCTGGACCTGACAGCCGGGGTGTATTTTCTGGAAATCCAAACCCCTTCCGGCCAGCTTACCAGAAAAATATTCAGGTTATAGTGACGATAAATTATTGACTTACAAGAAGAAATGTATTATCTTTGCAAATTAGAAGTACAACTTCTAATTTGCAAAGATAATGATAATTAGAAAGATAAAGGATTCAATATTAAGCACTTCTGATAAGATTCCAGTCGTTTCAGTAACCGGTCCCCGTCAATCGGGAAAAACCACCCTGACAAAGCAGGTATTTCATGACTATCAATATGTTAACCTGGAAGATCCACGACATCGTGAGTTCGTGCTTAACGATCCGGCCGGATTCTTGAATGTCTATAACAGCAAATGTATTTTTGATGAAGTCCAGCAGGTGCCAGACCTGTTTTCCTATATCCAGGTGAGCGTCGATGAAACAGGCAAGAACGGGCAGTTTGTGTTGTCGGGTTCCCAGAATTTCCTGTTGCTTGAAAAAATTTCACAAAGCCTCGCAGGAAGAGTGGCCATCTTTCGTCTTTTACCCTTTTCAATAGAGGAATTAATTGATAGTGAATATATTGGCTCGTCGTTTGAAGACCACGTTTTTAAAGGCGGCTATCCCCGTATCTATGATCAGGGACTGGACCCCACCCAATGGCTGAGTGATTACATCCAGACTTATGTAGAAAGGGATATGAGAACGCTACTGAAAATCGGCGACCTTGACCGGTTTCAGTTTTTTATGAGGCTGCTGGCCGGTAGAAACGGGCAATTGCTTAACCTTTCCGACCTGGGCATGCAACTGGGGGTCAATTATCATACGATCCAGAGCTGGATCTCAGTACTGGAAGCCAGTTTCATCGTTTTTAAGGTCCTTCCTTACCATGGAAACTATAACAAACGCCTGGTCAAAACGCCAAAGCTCTATTTCTATGATTCAGGGCTGGCTTGTGCATTGATGGGAATCCGGTCGAAAGAGGAGCTACAGCTTCATTATGCCAAAGGTCCCCTGTTCGAATCCTTTATCGTGTCTGAGATCGTCAAATACTTCGCCAACAGGGGCATTAGTCCTCATCTCTTCTTCTGGCGCGACAGCAGCGGCCACGAGATCGACTGCCTCATCGAAACAGGCTCCAAACTGATCCCCATCGAGATCAAAGCCGGAATGACACTCCACAGCGACTTCTTTAAAGGGCTGACCTATTTCGACCAGTTAAGTAAAACAAAATCAAGTGATTCCATATTAGTTTACGGTGGAGATGAAGTACAGCACAGAAAAGAAGGCATCGTAACCTCCTGGAAAAGCCTTCATACGGTTCTTGATGAAGTTATTCGCTAGGAAAATGGAATTAGCCGATGTGCCGATTAAACCCGGGTTGGCCATCGTCACTCCGTCACTCCGTCACTCCGTCACTCCATGACCTCCATAACCTCCATAAACTCCATAACCTCCATAACCTTCATAACCTTCATAACCTCCATAACCTTCATAAAAATTACAACCAAATATATGATTATGAATGCCTTATCCAATGTTGGAAAAGCAAATCATACACACAGTAAAAAGCCTTACCTTCTGAATCATACTCCTTGTATACCATTTCTTTTTTAATTAATGCGGCAAGGGACTGAAGAACTGTTGCTGAAGTCCCCAGATTGTGCTTAGTAAGGAATTCCCTGGAAGAGAGAGAGTAAACACTTTTTTCAGCGGCAATGGCTTTTAACAATGACCATTGGGAGGCTGTGAGAAGGTCCCGGTAATTAAAAAAAACAGTCTCCTGTTCTTTCAGAAGGTTTTGTATCACCGCCTGAAGTACCTCTAATCTTATATTCGTTTCACCCGTTGCGTAGACTCTGTTGCACAATAACTGAACATAGTAGGTATGTAACTGGGTCCAGTCAATAATAAGAACAGTGAGAGCTTCTGTAAGAATACGGTGATTTTGATTGAAATGGTACTGAATAAAATCATGGTATGCTGTCGGGTCAATTTTACCGATCTTCATGAATTGAGTGCTTCTGTAAAATGGACGTGAGGGACTGTTAAACAGTTCAACCATCAGATGTTGCTGGCTCCCGGAGAAGATAAATTGTATATTGTTAAGCTCCTGAATTACAGTACGTAGCCAGGAATCGGTATTTTTTTCAGGGAATGACAGGATCTGTTGAAACTCATCAATGGCAATGACAAACTTCATGGGTTGATGTTCAAGGAATTGCAGCACGGCATTGATTTGTGGGGCAGCTTCCCGGGGTTTTAACCCGAAGCTTACCTGGGGAGATCCGGTGAAGGGGTCAAAAGCGATTGGGGGTTAGCGCTGATTTTGTAGCCTCGATAGTCAACGAGTTTCAATTCCATAGTGGTGCGATTGGGGGGGTCGAACATTGGAAATGAACCAACTGATAGCATTGTTTCAATTCCATAGTGGTGCGATGGGGGGGTGTTTATGATCAATTTCGCAAATTACTAC
>JAPLDE010000242.1:0-5185 GCA_026391855.1 Bacteroidota bacterium
GCTGTTACCAGCTTACCTGGTTCTGTAACTCCTGTAAAATTACCAGTGTTTTTTCCTGCTGAATTGAACACAAGAATCTGGGTTGCTTTTGTTTTATAATCCGCACCCACCTGTTCAAGAAGAGATTTTTCCGCGGGGTCATCTAAATCAACTTCAACATACGCTGCTTGTCCCTTTAACTGTGTAATGGCTGATTTACAATTGTCTACAACTTTAGCGCGGTCCGTGAAGGATTTCCTGTAAGCAATGATAAAAACCGGCTTTTTATCATTCAAATAGCCCAATGCTTCTACTTTTTTTGGAGAAGGAACCATATTGACCAGTTTATCAACGGTAGCTTCTTTTTCCTGTAGTCCTCCGGCAGCAATTCCATTCATCCCAATTACCATGATCAAAGGTACAGGTGCACTACCAAGACCAAGAGTAGTAACAACTTCTTTATTTGCAGCATCATCCCTGTTCATGGTTAGCACCATGGATTCTTTAACTTTTTTCTGAGCCTGTTGGGCTATCTTGATCGAATTGTCTGGCTGAACACCATTGGAAACTACAACAAGGAAAACTGACTTTTTTGCTTTTTTTGCAGCATCCAACTCCTCTTTGATCGTTTTCGCTGAAAGTGTTGTTCCCATCAACAGAAATAGTCCAAAAACCACCAACAGCATGGTTGCAGGATTTTTAATTTTTTTGTTTGTCTTCATTTTTGTAATATTTAAGGTTAACAATTACATAAGAAATTGGTGATTGACGCGGTAAAGAAATCATTGAACAGCTTTCTGTGCTTATCCAGTACAATCATATCCAGACAATAATGGATTTTGAGTCCGTCAATAGTACCCTGGATAATACCAGCTTCTTTCAAAACTTTCAAATGACGTGAGACTGTTGGCCTGGCAATGGGTAAGTCATCGGAAATGGTGCCGGTCTTGATCTCCTTCTTTTCGGCTAGCAACTTAATGATTGCCAGTCGGGCAGGATGAGAAAGAGCGTTTGCTATTATAGCAAATTCCTGCAACTCAGAAGAAAATTCGCTCGATTTGTTGTTTGTCATTACTTGTCAATGTTTAATGTTGCAAACATACAACATTAATTTTTACCAATAACATGATGGCGTTATTTTTTAAATTTTTTTTTAGGCTTCATCGTACACAAGCAGGAACCGGTCATGAGTTCGTTCATATCGATATTAATCGGCAGGCCGTCTCTCTCCCAGTCAACGATACCACCTGCCATCCCGGCAACATTTTCGAATCCTTTGTCTACCAAGAATTTGACGATTTCTTTACTATGTAATCCGACTTCGTCAAAAACGATAAAATGCCTCGCTGGGTCGAGAATGGTGTATTCCTGTTTAAAATCCTGCCAGTTGAGGAAAACCAAAGTTTTTACCCGGATTTGTTTTGCATTGGTTTCATATTCAGGTCGAAGATCAATAAATATTACATCATCATCTGAAATGGATTGGGCCTCTTTTGGGGACAAATACTTCATACCTTGAATGATCATTCCCAGGTTATCAAATATGCTCATAGTGGATGTATTTTTGTCACTATTCCTTGATTTTTATTAATTCCTTTTCAATCTCTGCTTCCATTCCTGGCTCATAAAGGATTTTTTGCCAAACAATTTGTCCTTTTCCGTTAAGCAAAAAGACATGTGGTAAAGCATTGACATTCATTGCCCTTTTGAAATCCGAATTTGGATCCAATAAGAGTTCAAACTCCCAACCTTTGGATTCAGCAAAGGATTGAACACGAGATGAACTTCTGGCATCATCAACAGAAATAGCAAAGATTTTCACGCCGGTTTTTTCTTTCCATTCCTCATAAACTTCGGCAAGTGCTGCCAGTAAATTCTCTGGTGGTTTGCAGCAGGTTTTCCAGAAACAAAGGATAACAGGCTTTCCATTGTTACTGATGTCAGCAGTATTGAACTGTCTGCCCCCGGTAGTTTTAATGGTTACAGAAGGTAATTTTGTATGCAGGGTGGTATCAGTCTGTGCATGTAGTTTAGCTGCTGCCAGGATTGAGAAAAGCAATAGGATTGCCAATATGTTAATTTGTCTTTGATATTCCATAGTTTTTAAATTCCTTAGTTAAATCTTTATAGGAAAGAAACCCGGTATGCCGGAAACACTCCCTGCCGTTTTTATCCAGCAAAACCTGCACAGGTATCATAACAATGCCATAATGTTGAGCTATGCTTTTGTTTTCTTTCAATGATACATTGTAAAATACCGCATTTATCCTGCCCGGATACGTAGCTTTTACTTCCTTCATCACTTCCTCCATTAATTTACATTCTCTGCAATGGGTCGAGCCGAATTCCAACCATGTAAGCTGATACCCCATACCATTTTTATTGTAGTTATAGGCGGAATCGACAAACAATGAATCCGGATTAAAAGATCCGACAACAGTTTTAGGTATAATGGATTTAGATACAAGATTTGTCAGTGAATCCCGAAAGATGAGACCCACCACCACAAAGCCAAATACAGTTGCGAACAATATGCCGGTTAATAATCTTTTCACCTTAATATATTATTCGCTGCCACAGCTGCAACCCCGAAACGATTTTCCTTCATAGGAATCCGGACTCATCTGGCTAATCATTTTTACAATCTCGCTTGCGACATCATCTACCATTTGTAAATGCTCATCCGTCAGATCTTTATTCCTGACGATTTTAGTATTCAGTGCATTTTCTTTCCCTATGATCTTCGAAACATCTATAAAACCGGTGATCTTGCCGCTGTATTTTTCAGTGCTTCTTTTAGCACAAAGTTTATCGCAACCGTCAACCGATATTGTCGGAAACACTTTCGCAAAGTTTCTTTCTTCCTGGCCCCCTGCAAGATAAAGTGGTAGGCAAAGCGTTACTGTTGTAACCATTTTTAGTTCTTCAAGAACTTGTCTCGTAGCGAGCCTTGAAATTGTTCCACCCAGACATTCCTCGCCACTGCATGATAGTACTCCTACTTTCAATTCAGACATTATTACTCCTCCTTACTTTATTAAGTTATTCTTTCCTTAATCTTCATTGCGATTTCACTGATTACATCTTCACCGTCAGCATCGAGCATAGTAGGTGAGCCAAATTTTTTCCCTTTATGTTCTTTCACTGTGTCCAATACCTTTATTTCCTCTATTAAGATGCCACCGGCCGCTGATACATTTTTTGAGGCACACATTTTTGGGCATCCGTCCACTGTAATGCAATCAAGGCCTTCAATTTTTGCTTTAGCTTCTGTATCGCCGGTCACAATATGTGCGAGGCAAACTGTTTCTGATGTTTCCGGACATAATTCAATGACTGTCTTCAAAACTGCTTCTCTTGCCATTAATCCGAACACCTTTCCAATTCCACTACATGGAATAACTTTAACTTTCTTATCCATTTAAGTCCTCCACTTTTTTTTTCATTATTTCAAAATACTTATCGAATCCTATTAATAGTTCTTTATCTCCTTCAATATCAGTCAATTCAATTTCCACCATCCAACCCAATTCATAAGGATTTTCGTTAATCAGTTCCGGCTTTTGTACAAGCGTTTCATTGATGGAAATAACCTTGCCACTTACAGGTGAAATCAATTCAAAGACGGACTTTGAAGATTCAATCTCACCAACGTCGCCGAATTGGTCAATAATACCACCAATGTCTGGCGGGGTAAAATATAGAATATCGGAAAGGTTTTGCTGAACATAATCCGTAACACCCACTCTGGCATGGTTTCCAATTATATATGCCCAGCAGTCATTTTCGTTATAATAAATTTCCGGATTTCTAGGCACCCTGAAAATGAATTTTCCATGCTGATAAGTATCATACTCGAAATCATATATACCACTTGGTTCAGCATGAATTATTGTAAGCTTATCTTCAGTTTTGTTAAGGGCAGTTAATATTATTTCAATCAGCGCATTTTCATTTTCTAAAAGCCTGAGATTATTGTTTATCTTAACATTATGGGCTTTAGCTTCTTCGGTTATGGTTACTTTCCTTGAAATTTTTATGTTCTTCTCAGCAGCAAGCTTACTTGCGCAGCGGGTCTGGCAGCCATCTATAACTAAAACAGGATGTTCGCCAGCCATTTTATTATATTTCGTTTCAGCAACCCGGTAAAACACTGGGCATATTATTTCATTTTTTTTACCTTCGCATAACTTTTTCGCTATTTCTCCTGAAATTACACCTGCGCATTTATCCAATCCATTGCATGGGAGAATGGCATATTTTTCAAGCATTGCTTTCCTCCTTTCTTATTTCCTTAATTTTCTGCGTCGTCGCATTTTTATCAGGAAAAGATAGTGCATCAGGACCGCAGATCTTTGAACATGCCCTGCAAAAGACAACACAGTTATCCGGATTCTTGACGATCAATTTTATTTCTTCGCTTTCTCGAACCTCAAAAACTTTATGTGGACAGAAGTTTGTGCATTCCATGCAAAAATCGCATTTTATATAATCAATGGTAGGTTTCCAGTCGATTTTATTGCGTTCAACCCCCATAAATGTAGTTTCGCTCATTTCACTTCCTCCATTTTTTCAAGAGTCGCACTAACTTTTTCAACTGCCTGATCGGTTGTCATGTCCCGCACATCAATTGCGGTTAAATCTTTGTTCACATCGAGTCCGGCTTCTGCAAAAGCGTCTTTGAACATCTTACGCTGCATATTGAGGGCACAAGCTCCGATAACTACTTTCCGTTTCGCTTTAAGATAATCATTCAAAAATCGATCTCCATCTTCCTCACAAAGCTGTGGATGTATAAAACCATATTCAACCGGCAGTTCGATTCTGACTCTGTTAATAAAGTCCCATATGTCCATTTGTGAAAATCCGGGACATTTTCCTGTACAAACGCACATGATAAAACCAGGTTTATTTTTTTCTGACATAATTTTAATTTTTTAAATGTCTTTTAAATTCATTGCTTCTGCATCTTTTCCTAAATCAACTGCTACGGCTTTTCTGCCCGTGATTTGTGGTTGTTTTATTGGTATCCTCACAATTTTCATTCTCAGTCACAAACTCAATCGTAGCATGGTGAATTTTCACTTGTTCAAGCTTTTGTTTAATGTTCTTCTTTAAAATATTGAGTTGTTCCAGCCTGGTATTGGCTTGAATAATGATATGTGCAGTCATGGCGTTTTAAGGGGATAGCAGAACAGGAGCAAAA
>JAPLDE010000242.1:5201-26153 GCA_026391855.1 Bacteroidota bacterium
CCTTTTTACCTTCCAGTTCTTTGCGGGTGCGTTCAGGTGTAAAGTAAGTCCGGATAATCCCGACAAAGAATATAATCAATGTCAGCAGCATCATCACTTTGGGAAATTCAAAAATAAAAAACAATAAGGCTTCTGCAAGATGTTGACCTTTGATCATGCCGAACAAACTAAAAACCAGCCAATCTGTAAAGGGTTGGAGGTAATGGTACAAAAGATACCAAAACGGTAAAAGAATCAAGGGTAGTAATATCCTGCCAGTGCTGGTTTTGAAGAAATCCGTCTTCATGATATTCAGGCTTTTAGATAGAAAATGTAGATGTAGTATATACCAACCAGAATAAAAACAATAGAAACAACCCGCCGGAACCATTTTTCAAACGTTTTGAGGTGATTGTAAAAACTTCCCAGCGAGGAAACACTGTATGCTAAGATCCATGCAATGATAATCACCGGTAAACCGGTAGCAATAGCAAAAATCAGTGGCAAATACAGTCCGGAAACACTTGAAATGGTTATCGGAATTAGCATTCCGAAATAAAGCACTCCACTATATGGACAAAAGGCCAGCGCAAATACAATCCCCAATAGAAAAGCGCTCCACCATGTGTTTTTGCGTTCTCTCTCCGCAACTATATCTGATAAACCACGAAAGCGGGGTAGTTTGATCCTGATTACATCCAGCATAAGAATTCCGATGATCACCAGAAGAGGTCCAATGTATTTTTCCCCTGAAGATTGGAAGAATCTGGCAATATGGAATTTGCTTGCACCCAGATACAGAATCACTCCCAAAGTAGTATAGGAGAAAGCCCTCCCCATAGTATAAATGATACCATTGATTAAGATCCGGCGTTTGTCAACAACATCTTTGCTTATAAATCCAATAGCAGTAATATTTGTAGCTAATGTACAGGGGCTTATCGCTGTCATTAGTCCAAGGAGAAAGGCGGTGAGGATTGGAAACTGGCTCTGATCGAGCAGGGTTTGAAGAAACTGCATAATGTATTAATATTGAGCTATTTAGTTAACGATTCATTGATCTTATCCTTCAGCCCTGTGATGAATTTATCGGGTTCGTTACGGCTATAAGAAAAGGCGAAATTGGTCATATCGAAGGTGAAGGTTTTACCTCCGGTGATGCGGGTCACAAATAGAGAGGAACTGCTTACTTCATATTTCTCAACAAGTGCCTTGTTCTTTTCATCATCAATATCGATGACGATCATCTTCACTAAACCTTTGGCCTTTTGATCTTTGAAATAGGTATCAACCGTTTTTTTAGCATTATCTTCAATGCTCAGACAAGTTGGACAGCGCATTTTACCATGAAAGTAATATACCTCAACAATAGATTTACCCGTCGGTTTCTGCTGTGATATTACTGAGCCTATGGCGAAAAGAAGCATGAAAAGGATTGTAATGTACTTTTTCATAATGTCTGTTGTTAGAGGATTAAAGTGACTTCGTGATGATTTCTTTCAATTCAGTGTTGTTCGGTACACGTCCAGACAGAACAATTTTCCCATTGATCACCAGTCCCGGAGTTCTCATGATACCGTAAGACATGATCTTTTGAATATCCTCTACCTTTTCAACATCAGCATCGATGTTCATTTCAGCCAGCGCATTGATGGTGGCTTTTTCAAGTGTTTTGCAATTGGCACATCCTGTACCTAAAATCTTGATTTCCATGTTGTTGTTTTTTAGTGATTTAACTCAATTTTCTGATATGAATTATTCGTATACATATCAATGTTTCGATATTTCGCAAACTATCGAAACAAGAACTCAAAAAAATATTATTTGAACATTTCCCGGTAAAGTTTCTGGGCAATAGCCCAATTTTCCCTGTTGATACAATACTTTATGAAAGGGGGTTTGATTTCGCCCTGGATAAGACCAGCCAGTTTTAGTTCCTTAAGGTGGGAAGAAAGTGTAGACCTGGCGATGGGGATATCCCCAATCATTTCACCGCTGGTACAACAGGCATTCATCTCCGACAGGCGTTCCAGGATGAATACCCTCGCCGGATGGCTCATGGCTTTGGCGAATTTTGCAATGAGAAGGTGTTTCTCGGTGTACTGAACATCATTAACAATTTCCATATCTTATGATTTAACCATTTTAAGTTCAACCGGTACAAAAGTAAACATTTTTACATTTCGCAAATAACCGAAATATTTTTCAACCCTCATTTTTTTTATGCGCCAGACATGGACAATGACTATTGGGTATAAGACCCTGAAAACAGGGCAGTAGTAGTAGAAATTGATCAACTGAGGTAAGGATGTTTTTCTTGAGGAGAAATCTGGAGGAAAAAAGTAAAAACGTTGCTCAGTTTATCAGGGAAATCAGGTAGGGTAAGTAGTGACGAATATAATTAACAAAATGCACTTCTGAGTGTTTTGATAATGGTTTCTGTGTGAAAGCCAACCGTTATTACATATGATTTTGCTTAACCACAATTTACAACATAGAGGCTTTTTATTCAAAGTCTGCCATTTTTATCCATTCGTTACTTCGAAGATTTGCAGGTTGGTGTTGAAATATTTGAGTTATTCCTGCTTTTTCATGTTAATGATGATCCTGATACCATCTTGTAAAAAAGAAGGTTTGGGAGACAATCCAACCTTGCAGGAACTCGAAGAAACCATTAGGAAATCAGAAGATCATAATGCGAAGTTCACCTATTCCCAGTATGAGGAATTATTATCTGAGTTGAAGAAGGATAAATATCTTGTCCTTACAATGAATGAAATGAGTTATACATTTAATGACAAAAAAGTTATTGTCGGGATGCGTCATGACGTAGATCATAATCCATTCAAAGCACTGGAAATGGCCAGGTTAGAAAAAAATGCAGGGTTTAAAACGACCTATTATTTTCTTGCAACTGCACCGTATTATGGAAAGATCATGGGAAACCAGGTTGAGAGATATTCCTGTATGGAGGAGGTATATAAGGAAATATTTGCCCTGCATCATGAGATTGGGATTCATAATGATCTGCTGACTATTATGATAAAGTATCAAATTGACCCATTTTCCTTCAATTTTGACGAAATCGAGTTTTATAGATCATTGAATATCCGCATTAAAGGCTCCTCAGCGCATGGGTCTTATATTGCCCACAGGACAGTGCCTAATTATGAGATCTTTTCGGATTTCGCCAAGGTCAGGTTTATCGAATATAATTCGAAGATATACGAGATCGGGATACATAGCCTGACTGAATTTGGTTTCAATTACGAAGCCTATTTTGTAAAGTATAATAAGTATTACTCTGAGAGTGGTGGTAGTTGGGGATTTACCGGAGGTTTCTATCAGTTTCTCAATGAATTGAAGAAAAGTAAACCCGGAGACAGGATCCAGTTACTTACGCACCCAGACTGGTGGGGAAAGAAATAAAATATCCATTCTGGTTGTCCTGCATAAACGCTTCCGGATCTATTTTTAAGGTTCAGAAGGAAATATAATGGGAAAACCTGAACTGCTGATCACCTTTCGCCGATTTTGGTTGTCTGTAAATAAAAACATTACTTTTGAAGGAGCGGCACACACATATTATACGCCCGATTGTTTACCGTGAAAATCTATTATTATTATGGATATTGCATCTATACATTAAAATAAAAAATATCAACGAATGAAACAAATATTAACTTGTATTGTCTTTTTGGGTGTGGCTTCATACATAAGTGCCCAAACCTCTAAAAAACCTGTTCAGAATCCTTTGAAAAAGAATATTGCAGTGAAACTACCTTCAAAAAGGACCATTGGTGAACCTGATCATTTTTTAACGGTTAGGCCGAATCCAGTGGTTAAATCCGGATTATCCATCAACGAAACAACAATTGGTGGAACATATTTTGATTTGCAAAGCAATCATTCAACGCAAAACAGGATCTATATGTTCCCTGATGGTACAATAAGTGCAGTATGGACAATAGGATTCGATTCAATTTCTTTTTCAGATAGAGGAACAGGAATAAACTATTATGATGGTACAAATTGGGGAAATCCCCCTGTTCAAAGAATAGAGACAGTACGTACAGGATGGCCTTCCATTTTCGCCCTTGGTCCTGCTGGTGAAGGAGTTGTTACACATGATAATGGATCTTGCGGTGGATTAATACTGAACGTGCGCAGCCAAAAAGGAAGTGGTGCATGGACAGAGACGGTTATTCCCGGTCCAACAGGGGTAAATGGGTTAGTATGGCCCAGGGCAGTCTCAAATGGTGTAGATAATAATACAATACACGTGATTGCATTAACAAGACCAACAAGTGTCTCAGGATCAGTTTACCAGGGACTGGATGGAGCCCTGTTGTATAACAGGTCAACAGATGGTGGTGTTACCTGGGATATTGCAAACCAGATTCTGCCGGGTATGACTTCTGCTGAATTTGATTATTTTGATTACGACGCTTATTCCTTGGCAGAACCTAAAGGAGATACCCTGGCATTCGTAACCGGTGGTAGCTTATATGACTTATTCCTGATGAAATCCACCGATAATGGTGCAAACTGGACTAAAACAAATATTTTCCAGTTTCCATATGCTCATTTTGATGAAAGCCATGACTTAATTCAGGATACACTTTACACTTGTGATGGTTTTTTATCTGTTAGTCTTGATAATTGTGGAAAGGCAAATGTGTTTTTTGGTCTGATGCGTGTATTGAATGCGGATACCACTGATTCATTGACAACCATTTTCCCGTATACAGATGGTTTGGCATACTGGAATGAGGATATGCCTGCTTATTCCAGCCTTAACTATGATACACTCTGGAACCAGGGACACCTGGTCGGATATTTGCAGGATATGAACGGAAACGATACGGTGATGGAATTTGACAGTATTGGTACTTATTACTGTTCACTCACCAGTATGCCAAATTCAACAATTGATGCCTTTGGTAATATCTTTGTTGTTTTTACTTCAGTTATGGAGAATTTGGATGATGGTGTACAAAACTACCGTCATATTTGGGGAAGAATGTCAAATGACGGAGGAGCAAGCTGGGGCCCTTTTGTCGACCTGAATGCAAGTATTATTCATAACTATCATGAATGTGTTTTTCCTTCTGTTTCAGCCAGGACAAATTTATATATCCATATTGTATATCAATTTGATGATCAACCAGGTATGTCTTCCAGATGGGAAGCAGATTCGTATGGTGATAATACCATTTCCTATATGAAGGTCACAAAAACTAATTTTGGTACTTTAGATATAAATAATTTTCCTGATGTCCCAAATTCCGTTAGTCAGAACTATCCAAATCCATTCTGCAATCATTCATATATAAAAATACATATAAATATTGCTTGCGATGTTTCCATGAAAATTACGAATATGCTTGGACAGGAAATATTCGACAAGAGTTATGGATTCTTAAGTAGTGGTAATCATCAGATTATATTGGATGCTTCCACCTATAGGCCTGGAATTTATTTCTATACAGTAATGATTGGTAACACTACTTATTCAAAAAAAATGATCATCAATTAGTTTTTATAAAGTTCTGTGTCTTTTAGTCTGGATTTTACTTTATAATTTTTAAAGACAATAGTGTAAAAAAAAATTATGAAAAAGAGAAACCTTTTAGTTGTTTTAATCTTTTTAGTTGTTACAACCTTTCATATATCTTGTAAACGCGATAATTCATCCAATACTCCAATATATGGAGATAAAACGTTGGAGTTGATCAGCATTGTTGAAAATAATCCAACCATTAAATCAATGATAATCAAATCTATTGAACAGGCAAAGGTGGTAAATCCGGATAAAAATACAAATCCGGCTCAAACGCTGGATGAATATTATCAATTAGCCCTGACTGATAACGTTTGGTTTATCAGCCGGTTGGTATGAAGAACCTTCTAACTGGAAAAAATGTTGTTCGTGATCTGTCTATCTGAACTTCAAATAGATTAATTAATTCTTATTATCCGGGCAATGAAGAAAACCAAGGCGGTCATCGGTTGATCTGCTAAGAGTTTTCCCTTAGTCGATTTTAGGTAATTTCCCTGTCATAATTAGATATTTCCCCTCTTTTGCACCTCTTGCAAGCCGTATAGTTTTGTCGGCGATACGGATTATTATTACTCAATGAATCTTTCCCTCATCAGTTTAAACCCTGTTTCTCGCTACAGTCATAGGATCATGCTGAATCTGATCAATGACTTTTCAGTGATCTTTGATAACAATAGTAAATTCGATTTCATTATAACAATTATTTTTCCAACCATCATGAAATTCCCATGAGTTTGCACTCACCAAAAGAGATGATAATAACCACATGGGTATTCTATTTGACCATTAAAATCAAAATTATTATCAAATGAAAACATTAACAAGAAAGAGTTCAATTTTCAGGTTGAGGAGCATTTTACTGACGTCCATAGGGCTGTTTACTGTAGTCCGGATGGCAGCGCAAATTCCGGTCACTGTGACCTATTCCGGGAATACAACGCCAGCCATGGCTTTAAATTACAGCTCGCTTGCCAGTGCATTGTCGGCCCTAAATTCGGTTACTGCGATGAATGGCCCGGTAATTCTGACCTGTACGGGGGGACACAATGAGACAGCTCCTTCAGCAGCCGGTTTTACCCTGGGTAGTTCTACCCTGAATCCGGTTTTAAATTCCACACACACCATTACCATCAACACATCCGGAGGAACAGTCACCCTGGTGGCAGCATCAGGAGGTACAGGCACACCTTCATCAGCAGTGCAGGACTGCATTCTGAAACTGGTGGGAACAGATTATTTAACTATCGATGGCCTTACACTTGTTGATAGCAACACCAACAATCCGGCAACTATGGAGTGTGGTATTGCTCTCTACTGCCTGAATGCCTCTGACGGTTGCCAGAACAACACGATAAAGAACTGTACCATCAGCCTGAACCGGGTCAATACAGCTGCCGGGACTTCTCCCATGGTAGATGGTTCAGTCGGGATCTTTTGTGGAAACGCTGTCCCGGCAGCAGCAACCACCTCATTGACACCTACCGGCACCTCCGGGACAAATTCATACAATAAATTTTATCATAACACGATCCAGAACTGCATTACCGGGATCTTGATCAGCGGTAATGCCGCTACTTCTGGATATCCACTCCCCCCCCTGGGTGATAAAAGCAATGATATCGGAGGAAATTCAGCAGAAAACGGTAACATTATTCATAATTTCGGGAATTCGGGGACCTATATTTCACTGGTCGGGATAAGGGTAAGACAACAATGGGGGATTAACATTTCCTATAACGACATCGATAACAATGACGGCAACGGGGTTATCGGGATAGGTGACCTTTATGGAGTCTGGGCTGAATCCGGAAACAGCGCCAACGTCGATATCAACTATAATCACATTTCATTGAAGGTTGATGAGAATGCCTATAAAGTTTATGGTATTGAAAACTGTATTGGGAATAACCCCGCTGGAAACACAGTTAATATGAATCACAATTTTTTTACCGGCAATATCCCATATAGCGAAAATGCTGATCTCAGATGCATCTTCTCTTATTCTAATGCTCAAACTGTCAACATAAACGACAATACCATATCTTCAATCTCAGTGGATGGATACATATTTGCAGGGATCTTTGTTTTTTCTACCCCTCATGTTAATATCATGCACAATCATATGTACGACCTCCATTTCACTAGTAATTTGGGTGAAACTAGTCTTATCAGGGTCAATTCATGTGACAAGGCTTATGTCTTCGAGAACCTCTTAGAAGATTTCACTAGTGGTGCTTTTAATGAATTATGGTTTTACTATGGAGGGTATAATCTGGATCAAACCGTCAGCGGCAATATATGCAGGAACCTGCAAGGTAATTGTATTAGCCCGATTATTTATACCCACAATTCTACCGGTATCGATTCGATCGTCGACAATCAGATCACTAACATCACGGCTACTTCCGGGATTGAAGTCAGGGCCTATCAATCCGCCTACATTTCAGGGAATACCATACACAACCTGACCTGGAGCACCATATATGATAATGCTATGCTTGCAGGTATTAAAACAGATAATGGGAACAATACCATATGTTATAACCGGATCGATTCCCTGGTAACCTGGTTATCAGAGAAGTCAGTGGCAGGGATATCGCTGAACTCACCTGCCAACCTTGTTTATAATAATGTGATCAGCAAAATCTATGCGCCAAACTGGGATAACACCTCTAAAATATTTGCCGGGATATTCATAGGAGTGAACGGCAGCGATGACCGGCTGTATGATAATACAATCTTCCTGGATGCTACCACCACCGGAGGTAATTTCAGCACACAGGGTATTTATACCAATACCGGTAATAACCTTGACCTCAGCGGAAACCTGGTTGTAAATTTATCTGTGCCACAAGGCAGCAACGGTTATACCTGTGCCTACAAGCGGGCTTCGAACACCCTGTCGACTTATTCAGGCAACTCCGGCAACAATCTTTTTTATGCAGGTACACCAGGGCCTCATAACCTTATTTTTTATGATAACACAAATGCCTGCCAGACCATTTCTGCATTCCAGTCACTGGTTTCTCCAAGAGATGCAGCCAGTATAAGTGAGATGCCACATTTCCTGAGTACGGACCCCAACAATGCCCAGAATCTTCACATTGATCCGGCATATCCTACCGGCATTGAAAGCGGCGGCTACTTTAACACGGATATTCCCATTACCGGTGACTTCGACCATCAAATCAGGCCGGGAAATACAGGCTATTCGGGAAGCGGCGTAGCTCCAGATATCGGAGCTTTTGAATTTGCAGGCACAGCTATCTTCAACTGTACAACACCCACCGAAGGTACAGTAAGTTCTTCGACAGGTACTATATGCGGGGGACAGGATTTTACTCTTTCAGTGCAGGGTTCCAGTACCAGCGGAACGGGAAATATGTACCAATGGTATGTGGATGGAAACCCCACAGGCTCGCACGAAAAAACCTGGAAAGCACAACAGTTGAACACACATACCTACAGCAGGCACATTACCTGCATGGCCAACAATGCATCCGCTTCCACCAATTCGGTGACAGTGATCACGACACCAAAGACCCTTCCGTATGTTTACGGTTTTAATACCTCTCCACTCAGTGATTGCTGGAGCATTGAGCAGATATTGTGGAGCCTTGACTATACTACTGGTTCCGGTACTCCATACGAAGGCACGGGTATGTTCCTGATCCAGGCTAACAACGGCACATCTGTAGGCCGACTGGTCTCCCCAAGTATCTCTATACCCGGAATGCAGGCTTTACAAGTCAATTTTTACATGCTCAATTCTAAT
Source organism: Bacteroidota bacterium (assembly GCA_026391855.1). Taxonomy (GTDB): domain Bacteria; phylum Bacteroidota; class Bacteroidia; order Bacteroidales; family CAIXZF01; genus JAKLIX01. The sequence continues at coordinate 14,519 of JAPLDE010000242.1, forward strand.
TTGTCTACTTCAAACAGCGGTAAATATTTGAAGGAAGGCATCCAGGTCCAGTATTCATTCGATGGTCAAAACTGGACCAACTCAGGGCCGTACTTTTACCGTCATGATCCGTCTTTGACCCAGGAACAGAAATCCTGGGAATTGAAATCACTGGTCATTTCAGCCGATATTGCCGGGCACAGCCAGGTGTTAATAGGGTTCAAGATATTCACTTATGGTGGTGATGATTTTGGATTGGATGCATTCAATGTGACAGAAAAGACTCCATGCCCTCCTGCTTCCTGTAACCCGGGCACAGATGTTCATTGCAACCGCTTCACTGCCAGCTGGCAACCGGTTACTCAGGCCCTCAACTACCGGTTCGATATGGCGACTGATGCCGGCTTTTCCAACCTCGTATCAGGATATTCGAACCTGAATGCCGGAAATGTGACATCTCTCCTGGTGACCGGTCTCTCTCCGGCAACCCAGTATTTCTACCGTGTCAGGGCTTGTGATGCGTATACCTCCAGCATCAACAGCAATGTGATCCCGGTCACCACAGCAACTCCCATTCCGGTTTATGCCGGGAGCAACAGCCCCGTTTGCAACGGGGGTGCGCTGGCATTGACGACCACAACAGGACTGGCCTACAACTGGTCAGGGCCAAACGGTTTCAATTCAGCGGTGCAAAATCCAGCAATTCAAGGTGTTACAACAGCAGATTCCGGCACATACCATGTGACTGTAACCGATCTGAACGGCTGCACTGCAGTAGCAAATCCTGTACTGGTCTCCCTGGTACCCAGGCCGGTGCTTACCGGGTTTACTCCCGAATCAGGGCCCGCAGGAACAGCAGTAACTCTCAGTGGGACTGACTTTCACACGCTGGCTGCAAACAATATCGTGTACTTCGGAGCCACAAGGGCTACTGTAAGTTCGATAAGCCAGGGAGCCATGACGGTGATTGTTCCTGCCGGAGCCACTTATCAGCCCATCACGGTCTCCGACCTGATCTGCGGAATTACCAATTACACCACCAGGCCTTTTATTCCTACCTACAACTGCGGAGCAGCTCTTGATGACAATTCTTTCGACTCTCCTGTTATCTACACCAGCGGAGCCAACCCAAACGGCATAATTTTCAGCGACCTCGACGGGGATGGCAAGCCAGATATGATTATTACCAACAAGGATGACAACAGCATATCAGTTTTGAAAAATACCGGTTCAAGTGGTGTTGTATCATTTGGTCCAAAGACAGACTACCCTACCATGGGCAGCAATTGGGGTATCGCTGCGGCTGACCTGAATGGGGACGGTTTGCCTGATCCTGTTGTTGCAAGTGAGAATACCGCCTATATTTCAGTTTATCTGAATACCAGCACAGGAGGAAATGTATCACTGGGCAACCGCCTTGATATTTACAACGGTTCAGGTCCTGAACAAGTACAATTAGCTGATATTGATGGCGACGGCAGAACCGACATCGTGGTTACGACCTGGACACAGAACTCAGTGGCTGTTTACCTCAACCTCACCGCAGCAGGGGTGATGGCTTTTGCTCCAAAAGTAACCTTTACGACAGGCTCCTCACCATATGGATTGACAGTGGGAGACCTGGACGGCGATGGAAAACCTGATTTGGCAGTGAGTAATTATAATGGTTCAAGCATGTCAATTTTCAGAAATACAAGTACTCCCGGAAATATTTCCTTTGAACCCAAAATTGACATGGCTACAGGAACGGTACCAATCTTCATATCCCAGGGAGATTTCAATGGCGATCATTTGCCGGAACTGGTTGTCGTCAATGACGGAGCAGCCTCCGTTTCCATGTTCAGGAATACCTGCACTTCGGGTGCGATTTCATTTCAACCTGCTGTCGTGTATTCTACAGGCTCCTATCCTTATACCGTAGCAATCAGTGACCTGACAGGCGATGGGAAGCCCGAGATGGCCGTGACCAATTACATGTCAAACAGCGTTTCCCTCTTTACCAATACCAGTACTCCTGCGACCGTATCCTTTGCAACACCCGTAAATATAAGTACCTCCAACCATCCGAGGGGTGATGCTATTGTCGATGTGGACGGGGATGGTCAGCCCGACCTGATCATAGCCGGGGCGCAGGCGAACCAGGTGTCGGTATACCGCAACAAGATCCATACAACTATTGTGGCCGTGGTCAGTGCGGATGGTCCGACGACCTTCTGCCAGGGAGGATCGGTCACCCTTACAGCCAATTCAGGCTATTACTATACCTGGAGCAACGGGGCTGCAACACAATCCATAATGATCAGCTCATCAGGTACCTACACGGTAACAGTATCCAATAACGCAGGATGTTCAACAGTCTCCAACCCGGTGGTGGTCACGGTCAATACGCCTCCCGTCATCACTTGTCCCGTTTCACAGGAAGTTAACAATGATGCTGATCAGTGTGGAGCAGTGGTAAATTACCCTCCGGCAACAGTCAGTGGAAGCCCGGCTCCAATGCTGAGTTATTCAATTGCTTCAGGCTCCTTCTTCCCGGCCGGGACCACCGTGGTGACCGTTTCAGCAGATAACCAGTGCGCTTCGGCTACCTGTTCCTTCAACATCAAGGTGGATGACAACCAGGCTCCTTCGATCAGCTGCCCGACGAATATCAATGCGAATGCTACCACCGCCTCCGGAGCTGTGGTTACTTACGACACTCCTTCAGGTTCAGACAATTGTCCGGGAGCAGGGACGACCCTTACTGCCGGATTGGCAAGTGGTTCCACTTTCCCGACAGGTGTCACCAATGTTATATATACCATCGTTGATGGAGCCGGTTTATCTTCAACATGTTCCTTTACGGTCACAGTTACCGGAGTGGCCCCTCAAATCGTTTGCCCTTCAAATATTACTTTAAATGCTATTCCCGGTCAGTGCGGTAATTACGTGAACTTTGCAGCAACTGAAAACACAGGTATACCTGCCTCTGAAATTACTTATTCTCTCTTACCCGGAAGTTTCTTCGATAAAGGAATTACGTCCGTTACGGCAACAGCAACTAATGCAGTCGGAACATCCAGTTGTACGTTTACAGTAACAATAAATGACAATGACGCACCGGTGATCAATTGCCCGGCAAGCATAACAGCCGGCCAATGCAACAGTGTTGTCAATTATACTGTCACTGCTACGGATAATTGCCCTGGACCTGTCAGCATTGTTACTGCTCCTGCTTCGGGGAGCACTTTCCCGGTGGGATTAACCACAGTTACTTCAATAGCAACAGATGCCAGCGGCAATCAATCATCATGCAGCTTTACCGTAAACATACTATCCAATCCCACGATTACTGCCGGATACAATACAGGGTTATGCCAGGGTACTACTTTATCGCTGACTGCAAGCGGAGGCGCTTCCTACTCATGGACAGGCCCTAATGGCTACACTTCTACAGCTCAAAATCCGAACCGGGTCAATTCAACACCTTCCATGTCAGGTATTTATACAGTACTTGTGACCAATGAAAACGGATGCACCAGTTCTGCAACCGTAAATGTGGTTATTAATCCATTGCCGGGAACCCCAACTGCGATCACAGGAGCATCCTCAGTGTTGAGAGGCGGTAGCTATACCTACACAGCAACCATATCGAATGCCAATTCCTGCATTTGGTCCTATTCCGGAACCGGTGTAACGATCAGTGGGAATACAAGTACCGTGACGATAGCTTATTCATGTAACGCGACGAATGGTAATCTCACAGTCAGGGGAAATAATAGCTGCGGAAACGGACCTGTTGCTTCCGTTCCTGTTGTCACTGCAGCAGGGTCTACTATTAACATTTACTGTGCAAAGCTTACTATTGGACCAGGCCATCATCCTACAACAATTAAAACAGCGATGATGCCGGTGAATGAAGCCGGTTCCAAACTGGGATTCAAGGTTTTTCGGTCGAATCAAATCGGTATAACAGCTAAAAGGAAGAATTATGACAATATCTGGTTTGGCAGCTGTGCAGGTGTACAGGGATCTTGTAATTATAACCCTGCCAGTAATGTTACAGAATCTGTAACTGTAACCGGACCGGTGCTTACAACATATGGTGGCGGTCCTGCCTATAAATATATAATGACAGTTCCTGCCGGAAAGAGATACCTGATTATTGCCAAGGAGGAAGCATATACAACCAGCTGCAGTCCGGCTTTAAATGCGACCAATCCATGTTATGTTTACGTGGGTAAAAGAACCTTAAACAGGAACAATCACCATCAGTACTGTGATGAGGACGATGACGGTGACGATGACGGGGATGATGATTCCCATTTTCCAGGTTGTTATTCAAAAGAAATGTTTCTTCAGATCATACAGAATGCCAATGGTAAAATTTCTCCATCAAATACGGATGCAATTCCTGGTTCCCTGCTGCTGATCAGCTCTCCGAATTACCTCGAATTTACTGATACTGTTGCGCTTCTGCCCATCGTATATGAGTCGGTTGATGGCCTGTGGGATGTGGCAACAAGTGCTACTCCACCGGAAGGATTCTTCAGCATACCCGAGGCAGAGCTTGAGACAGAAGTAAATACCTCATATATTAATGCGCTTCAATTTACAATCGTAGATACTGGCAGCGTTTGGACCAATACCCATGTTGTGAGCCAGCTCAGTCATAATAATAAAATGATCACCCACATAGCTTCACCGGATATGATAAACCACAAAATGACGAGGGATTACCTGTTGCAGAATTTCCCGAATCCTTTTATCAGTGAAACAACGATACCGTATCTCCTTCCGGTTGAATGCCATGTGAAATTGTCGGTTTACAATATGATGGGAGATGAAGTATCTGTTCTTACTGACGAAAACCAGCAAAAAGGACAGCATCATGAGACATGGCATGCATGCGACCATGAGGGTTGTAAAATGCCGGGCGGTGTTTACTTTGCACACTTGCAGGCCATTTCCATAAAAGATGGTAAGACTATTCTGAATACCAAATCGATGATATTTGTAAAATAGCATCCCTGATTCAGTATTTCAGTAAAAGAGGGTGGCCCATATCCGGGTCACCCTCTCTTTTATGCCCGTCTTGGTGTGGTCAACTCCTTCGGTTTGTCCACGATAATTCGATGAATACAAGATAATTATGCCAATTTTATCGTATATTGCATTAAAATATCGCCAAATGATAAAAAAGGCGACGAAAAAAAGATTTTAGGGTGAAATTCTAACTGGATCCGAACGGATGGACTTTGCCATGAATAATGTTCATAAAGCGATTTACCTGGTTGATGAGAATGTCGATTCCCATTACCCGGTGGATAGACCACCGGATTGATAAAGATCATTCCCCGCGTGACGGCAAGGTGAGGGCAGAAGGAGAATTTGAAAAAGGAGCAACGTTTTATTTCACAAAATCGTAAAGAAATGGTAATACAAGTATCTTATTAAACTAAATAAGGAGGATTATTATGTATATTAAAACATCAGAACAGGAAATATTGCAACTTGGAATAGGTAACTATTCATGCAATTGGGGAACACATATTTGTCTTTGATCCCTGGTACATGGATAAATCTGTAAATGGGTATTATGATTATACTCAGGCTGACGGGAAAAGCAATTTGCGTACAGTTGCCGAAATGGCCTGGGCTTTACAAGCCATTAAGGGTGTAGAACATTTATTTGCGTACGAGTCGCGTTTAAATTATTTTGTTCAAGGCAGGACCATAATTAGTCTTTGTTTATACAGCTTCTCAAAAAAATCAGGTGATATAATTATGAATGTCCTTCGTACACATCCATTTATAATAAATGGCGGGGTGATAACTGCGAATCCATTTAATAAAAAAACTGATATCTGGCTGGCTAAAAATGCTCCACAGTTTTTAAATGTAAAATGATAAACAATGAAAAATTATGCCCAGGAATTATTCCTCTTAATTACCACCCTATCGCAGTTGAGGAATAAAGATAGGACCATTCAGCATTTCATTGAAAGTTTGAACGATGTTTTTCAGGATTATTCGTTTTCCTGGTTTCCGGAGAAACCTGTTGAGTACGATACAATTGTTGAAGTCTGTACACAGAACAAAAACTATGGATATATTTCGTTTGTTACTACCGGGAATCCTGATGATGCAATTTTTGATCTGATCCGCAACACTTCCCAGCTTCTTGCTTTACTTCTTGAAAAATTGGAACAGGATGAATTGTTGCTGGATCAGAAGAATCATTTGCAGATATTGGTTGATGAACGCACAAATGAATTGCAGAAAGTTAACTTAAAATTGGAGGAAGAACTTGCAGATCGCCGGCAGGCCGAAGAGGCACTGGCAGAAAGTACCACCCGCTATCACACTCTTTTCGAGAACTCGCCCGTTTCTCTTTGGGAAGAGGACTTCTCAATTGTTAAACACCATATCGATGATCTCAAGACTTCCGGGATAACCGACTTCCGGGCATTCTTCGAAGAACATCCGGATGAAGTTGAACGGTGCATTAACGCTGCTAATATCGTCGCTGTCAACCAAACGACACTTAAGCTGTTCAAAACTGATAGCAAAGAATTACTGTCAGAAAGATTTAATGTTATTTTTGGCAAAGAGTCATTCGAATTTTTCAAAGAGGAACTGATCATTTTAGCTGGTGGAGAAACGCAGTTTCAAAGCGAAGCAGTCCTGAAAAACCTGGCCAGCGAAAACCTACATACAATTGTAAGAGTTTCTATAGCACCTGGATACGAAAACACTTGGGAGAAGGTGCTTGTATCGATCAGCGATATTACCGACCGTATCAGGGCAGAACAAAAATTGTGCGAAAGCGAGGCGTTGTTAAATGCTTCTCAACGACTTAGCAGAGTTGGCGGCTGGGAATTCAATGTCGAAACAGGTAAGTCATTCTGGACCGAGGAACTTTATCGCATTCATGAACTACCATTAGATTCTGGTATGGACCATTTACAGGAAAGCCTGAAATGTTACAGGCCGGAAGACAGGCCCGTTATACGTGAAGCATTTCTACGCGCTGTTGAAAAGGGTGAGGCTTACAACCTTGAATTTCCATTCACCACATTCGGTGGTCATCCTCTTTGGATTCGCACAACAGCCCAGCCTGTTTATGAAAAAAGGAAAGTCGTGCGGGTAATTGGAAACCTCATGGATATTACCGGGCGCAGGAAGATGGAGAAAGCTTTGGAGGAGAGCGAAAAACGTTATCGGGAACTATTCGAGAATGCAACCAATGCAATCTTCCAGTCCACTCTGGATGGCCAAGTCATAATGGTCAACTCTGAGTTCGCACGCATGTTTGGCTACCAATCACCAGAAGAGGTTGCCTCTACGATTAAGGATGTCGGCAGCGAGCTCTTTGCGGATCCACAGCGTCGGGCGGAGATCATCCGATTGACGGCAGTGCATCCGGACTTGAATGAGTTTGAAAATCTCTATAGTCGAAAAGACGGCAGTACATTCCTGGGTAAACTGCATGTGCACTCAGTCATGGATTCAGATGGCCAAATGCTTTTCTTCGAAGGCTTTATCGAAGACATCACCGAACTCAGGCGGGAGGAGGAGGCGTTGCGGATTAACGAGGGACGTTATCGCCAAGCCCAAGCCATGGGACATGTCGGCAATTGGGAATATAATCTTCAAACAACAGAGTTCTGGGGATCAGATGAAGCCAAACACATCTATGGATTTGATCTCGAACAGTCCAATTTTACAACGGATGAAGTCGAAAACTGCATTACTGAAAGGGAGCGGGTTCATCAGGCATTGGTCGACCTCATTGAAGCTGACAAGTCGTACAATCTGGAATTTGAGATCCACCCGAAAAACTCCCTGAAGCCAAGGATTATCTCCTCCATCGCCGAGTTGAAGCGAGACGAACGCGGCAACCCGCTGCTAATCACTGGAGTCATTCAGGATATCACCGAGCGTAAACAGGTGGAGCAGGATTTTGTCCTCATGAATTTTGCCCTGAATAATGTAAGTGAAGCCGCTTTTCTTATCGATGAAAACGCGCGCTTTCAGTTCGTGAACGACGAGTCTTGTAGAACCTTGGGATATACTCGCACCGAATTACTGGGTCTGACTGTGCCGGATATTGATCCCGACTTTTCAATGGAGCGCTGGCGCGACCATTGGAATGACCTCAAGAGACAACACACGCTACTTTTCGAGGGTCGTCACAAGAATAAAGGCGGCTCTATTTTCCCAGTGGAGATTAACGCCAATTATTTCGAGTATGGCTGCCAAGGTTATAATCTGGCTTTGGTGCGCGATATTACCGAGCGGAAGCTGGCTGAGGAGACGCTGGAAAAGGAAAGAATAAGAACAGAAATCATCCTTTCTGCCCTGAATACAGGACTTTCGCTTATTAATACCGATATGACCATCGCCTGGGTTAACAAAAAAATACGTGAGATGTTCCCCGTTGGAGAACCTGTTGGACAAGTATGCCATGTCTTTTACGAATCCAGGACAACCATCTGTGATGGTTGTGGAACACTACAGGCTTTTGTGAAAGGAAAAGTTATTGAAAGTGAGCAGTTTGTTCCATCCACAGACAGATGGTATCACATTATCTCCCAACCCATCAAGGACACGACCGGCCATGTTGTGAATGTACTTGAGGGTATTACCGACATCACTGATCGCAAGCAAAAGGAAAACGCATTGTGCCGGCTAAATCGGGAGTTGCGAGCCATCAGCAACTGTAACCAGGTTCTGGTGCGGGCTGAGGATGAGCAGACCCTGCTCAACGACATCTGCCGTATCATTTGTGATGAAGCGGGCTACCGCCTTGCCTGGGTGGGCTATGCCGAAAATGATGATGCCAAGTCTATTCGTCCCATGGCATGGGCCGGGTTCGAAGACGGGTATCTCAAGCAAGTCGAGCTCACATGGGCAGACACAGAACGGGGATGCAGCCCTGGAGGACGTGCCATCCGGTTCGGAGAAAGTTCCTCTCAGGATTTCGTCTCTTCTCCACAAGCTGCCCCTTGGCGAGAAAGCGCATTGCAGAGAGGCTATCGCACCGGTATAGCATTGCCGCTCAAGGACGAAAACGCAAAAACTTATGGAGTTTTCAGTATCTATTCTACTGAGTCAAATGCCTTCACTGCTGACGAAAGACGGCTTCTGGAAGAGATGGCAGATGATCTGGCTTTTGGCATTACCGTCTTACGTACCCGCACCGAACGAAAGGAGGCCGAAGAGGCCTTGCAGAAGACGAAGATACTTCTTGAACAAACGATCATGCAATCACCGGTTCCCATGGTATTGGTCAGCATGCCGGATGTGATGATTCGTTATGTAAATTCAGCCTCCCGGCGCTTTTTGGGTATTGAAGACGAGAATGACCTAACCAATACCGCGCTCATGGATATCAAACCTTCATGGCAAGACTTCGATCTACAGAGCAAACAGGGTTTTCTTGAAGAACTGCCGCTTGTACGAAGTCTTAAGGGAACCAAAACGGAGGGGGAAGAACGATGCATCGTCCGAAAGGATGGAACTATTCGATACGAGTTGGTAAGTGGTTCACCGATTTTCGACAATAATGGGCAGGTCATCGCCGGTTATCTGGTTATGGTGGATATTACTGAACGCAAGCAAGCCGAAGAAGAAGTCCGGAAATTAAACAGGGAACTCGAACAGCGGGTCGCTAGTCGCACGGCACAACTGGAAACCGCAAACAAAGAGCTCGAAGCGTTCTCTTATTCTGTTTCCCACGACCTGCGTGCACCGTTACGAAGTATCGATGGTTTTAGCCTGTTATTACTAGAAGAATATCAGGACAAGATTGATGAACAAGGGAAAAATCATTTACTACGGATACGGTCTGCTGCACAGCATATGGCTCAGCTTATCGACGATATGTTGAACCTTTCGCGGGTTAGTCGGGGAGAAATGAATTCTCAGCAGGTGAACCTTAGTGAAATGGTACACGATATTGCTGATAATCTTCGTGATAATCAACCTGAACGAAAGGTTAAATTTATTTTTCAAGAAGGGGTTAAAGTGAGGGGAGATAGCCGGCTTTTACGGATTGTTTTAGAAAACCTCATCGGGAATGCCTGGAAGTTTACTTCAAAGCATCCGACAGCACGCATAGAGTTTGGGGTGCAATATCAAAATGAATCGCCGGTATATTTCATTCGTGATGACGGTGCAGGTTTTGAAATGAAATATGTTGAAAAGCTATTCGGTGCGTTTCAACGCCTGCACACCAATACCGAATATCCCGGAACCGGGATCGGCCTGGCAACAGTGCAGCGTGTCATTCATCGTCATGGTGGCAGGGTGTGGGCCGAAGGAGAAATTGAACAAGGTGCAACTGTATATTTTACAATTCAATAATTTCTTTATTTTTTATCACACTCCTCACATTAAATCAATTTCAAGGAGAAAAAGAAATTAATTATTCAAAACAAGATTCCTGACAATCATTTCATGATCATTATGCAGTTTTAGTACATATATTCCTCTTGGTCTGTCAGTTAAATCAATAATAATCTTATTTTTAAATGATTTCGATAATATGAGCTTGTCTTCCGGATTTCTTATCTCAGCAGTTGCCGATTTCCGTGATAGTGAATTGAATGCGATATTAATAAATCCGCTTGTCGGATTGGGCAAGATTTTGACACTGTCATTTTGTCTATTTATCGTATCTGTCGCAGAAGGAGCATTTACAATAATTTTTAAGTTTGTTGAAGCTGAAGCTCCCGCCGTATCAGTGGCCGTTACCTTGATATTCAAGGTTTCGGTAACTGCAGGCGTACCTGAAAAGGTTCCAGTTATTGTATCGAATATTAACCATCCGGGTAAGTCAGGTATAACCCATCGGGCGTGATATCTCCCGAGGTTTCATCATTGGCCGTGTTGATGATATTTCCCAGGTTTTTAGGGTTGGTCCAGCTACCGTTTGTCTTTTTATAAGCAATATACAGGTCGTTCTGTCCATATCCTTCAACCCTGATGGATTTCAAAATCATATAGCTTTCATCGGTCGGTACAAAAGGATCACCCCAGGTTTGAACACCAATATGATTAACAGGAAGGGGAAGAATCACCCGGCTCTGATAAGCGCCATTATCATACCGGCATCTGCAAATATCTCCTGCAAAGCTGGAAAAATAGATGGAGGTATCGCCCACCATACATGGATGATATTGATAGGCTTCAGAATTCGGTGGATTGTTCATGCTGATGGGATCGCTCCAATTTGTTCCCTGTTTTTCGGAATAACGAAGGTCAGCAATTCTGCAGTGGTTTATAGCATTCGTAGCAAACATAAATAAACGGTTTCCGTTAAAGGCGAAAATGGGTTCTCCAGTGGACCGGCCTATGGAAAAAGGAATGGTATCGGGGGTTGTCCAGAGATTGTTTGTATAAGCTGCGAAAAGCGTATAGGGATTTTCCATTATCGACCTTATACCTGTTGGAGGACTGTTTAAAAATATACACGGTACATGATGTTTGGAAAAAATCCAAACCCGGTTCTGTACCCAATTTTGTCAGGTTTGCTCTCATCGTAATATTCGCTCATTCGTGGTTTGTTGTCTGTGAGGTTCATCAGGTCTAGAAAAATTTCGTGTGTAACTTTTTGTTTATTATACTTATAGCTTACAGATAAATTTACCTGATAAATATTATCAATGCT